>NZ_JBIMJO010000015.1:0-64136 GCF_043674095.1 Streptococcus sp. A25 | reverse complement strand
ATCCTCCAGTTTTGTTTTTCTAACAGTATACTGGAGGAGGGAGTGAGTAGATAGATACCTTGTTATTGGGCGGTTACTGTTTGATAAGTGATTGGAGGTTGTCGAGTAGAGTTTGCTCGTCCGTCAGTTCTAAGATTTGTAGTCCTTTGTCAATTAGTTCTTGCTTATTCTCAGCAAGTCCGAGATAGACATAGGCACGGGCTAGTTGGTCATAGCGTTTTTCTTGTTTGGCTAGTTCCATGAGTTTGGTGGCAAAAAAAGTAGACTTGCTGTACTGTCTTTGTTCCAAGAAAAAATACGAAAGTGATCGATAATGTGACAGTATAGTGGGTTGAATTTTCTTGTAATCCTTGTATTTTTCTAATCGTTTTAGAAGAAGATTGGCAGTTTCTTCAAGGCTATCAAGTGAAGAAATCTTAGACAGAAGAGTGCCGACCAAGATAATATCGTTATGGTACCAGTTGTCATATCTTTCTAGATCTGACCACAGAAGTTTTGAAAGGGTTTCAGCTTCTTCGGAAAGTTGATTGAAAGAAGTACTGTTTCGAACGGCTACTACAGTTTCTAAAAGTTGACATTTTCGACGGATAGGACCATCATTGGGTTCTTTTTTTAAATGGTCATGGCAACGCTTTATCAAATCCTCCATCATCTTAGTGGTCGGATTTCTGAGATTATCTATATCATAGAGCAATTGTTGGCGTTGGCTAGGTTGATAGTAGTTACAGAGGTATTCGAATTCCTCGAAGGTCATATCCACCTGTTTGAGCAAGAATCGCATGAGTTCGTAGCTGGGAATAGTTTGATTTTTCTCGAAACGAACCAAAGTAGTCCGATTGATAAAATCTCCACATACTTGCTCTTGGCTCAAACGTTTGCTTTTCCGAATGCTTTTATAAACACTTCCGTAATCCCACCGCATAAACTACTCCTTTCAAAAACTGTGAAAATATGCTACAAAATAAAGAATATTTGTAAAAATAGTATATCATAATAATAGAAAATATACAGAGATTTCTATCAGGTAGAAAGGAGAAAAGGAAGAACGGAAATGATATTCTTGGTAGGAATTGAGGTATTCAAGAAAAATCCCATCAGAGAGGAGGACAGGGAAGGATGAAAAAGAAGGTTGCATATATGACACTCCTCATATTGGTCTTACTTATTTCGATCATTCGCACTTTTGGTCTGCCAGAAGAAGATATTTACGAAACCCAACCGGCAACTCATCTGGTGGGGTAGGATGTACTTTTGTTAGCAGAAATAGAAAGAAGGGACTATTATGAAAAAATATGTTAAATTATTGTTGTCTTTATCCTTAGCTAGTAGTTTGCTATCTACTTCAGTAGTTTTTGCAAACGAAATAGTACCATCATTGAAAGACGAGCGTATTACGATACAAGCGGCGCTATCTCGTGTGATTTATACATGGGAAAGTTTTGATAGTTTGTCATTTACACGAATAATGACGAATGCGAATGGTCATCAAGTGCCAGTAAAATTTGAACGCACAGGAGGAATAAGAATTGTTAATGGAAGTCCTGAATTTCGATATGTGGGCATAATTTACGATACAAACTATGGTGTGACATCATTAACACCAGTAACGGAGTGATGGATATTTAATTTTTTTATAGTATATCATTTAGAGGACTAGAGAGGTATTTCTAGTCTTTTAAAATAATAGTATAATCTTTTTAAATGGTGCTATCAAACTATAAAGTTAATCTCCTTATTATTGTAAATTATTCAAAGCTTTATCACAGTTAACTTGCTCTGCCATTTCCCTAAGAAAGGAGTTTCTATGCTAAAAGTTCGTGATATCTGTAAATGCTATGGTAGCCATCAGGTCTTGTCCTATGTGTTCTTTGAGCTACAAGCGGGGGACTTGGTTGCCCTAGTCGGTCCCAATGGTGTGGGAAAATCCACCCTCCTGAATATCATCAGCAATACAGAAACAGCTGACCGTGGGTCAGTAACCATCAATGGTAGACCCAATAGTGACCGAGCGATTTTTCAAGATATGTCTGTCATGTTGGACGCCCAAGCCCTTTATCCGCAGTTGACGGGTTACGACCATCTGACCTATGTGGCTGCGACCCATAAGATGGGGAAGAAGGAAGTGGATGTCCTGGTGGAAGAGTTGGGGATGGGCTACTATGTCAAAAAACGGGTGGCTTGCTATTCCATGGGCATGAAGCAGAAACTTCTCTTTGCCATGGCTGTCCTTCCCAAGCCTAAGCTCTTGTTGCTGGATGAACCCCATATCGGCTTGGATCCGACCAATATCATCCAGCAGCGGGAATTTCTTCTGAACTTACAGGCAGAAGGGGTGGCAATCTTGCTTTCTTCTCACCATCTGTCGGAGATTGAGAAGCTGACCAATCAGGTTTATTTCCTCAAGGCCAGCAAGTTGATTGCCACAGAAGTGGAGTTGACTGCTGATTATGATTACCATCTTGCTGTGGAAAACTCCAAGCAGGTTCAGGAATTTTTACGGGATTATCCTCAACTCTTGTGGAAAAAGGCAGAGCAGGGTCTGGTGGAAATCTTCTTGCCTGAGCGAGATTTACTGGATTGTTTGGATCGTATTCCAATCCAGCAGTTGGTAGGTCTTACAAAAGCCAGCGACTATATGGAGTCCCTCTATCGTGATCTCTACGTGGAGGAAGGTGGTGAGGAGACATGAGGCTGAACTTTGAAATCAAGAAAATCCTCAGGTCGCCTCTTTACTGCCTGCTCGTGCTGGGTTTTCTGGGTCTGGCTTACCTTCCTATTTCTCAGCGCCAAGTCCACCAAGCGACCTATGTGGAAACCTATAAAAAAGAACTGAGTGAATTGGCCAGTGTCTTGGCAGATATAAAAATTGAGGAGGGCTCAGAAGAAGCACAGCGGATGGTGGGCTTGAAATCCGATATAGAAAGTGTCGGTCAGGCCTTGGATGAGGGAAAGTTTGAAGCTATCCCCAACTACCGCAAACTCATGTATCAGGATTTGGACTATTTTATCAGCCGCAATCGACAGCTTTTTCAAACGCGGCAATCCTTGACGCTTAGTGAAGTCGAGCGTTTGGCCAGATGGAATGATTGGTTGCTTGCCTACCAATTGCCTGATGGTCCTGAAAATCAAGCTTGGTCAACAGGGCGTATTGTTCAAGCTTACTTAGAAAGTTTGTTTGGTTTTCTTCCTGTGTTTTTGGTGCTTGGTTTTCTACTTGCCAATCAACTGTCAGAAAAGACAATGGCGCATCAAGTTTGGCAGTTGCGGCAATGGGATAGTCTGAGTTTGCAGGGGATGAGGCGTTTGGTTGCTTCCTTGCTTTCGCTTTTGCTGGCTGTGGGGATAGGTTTGCTC
Source organism: Streptococcus sp. A25 (assembly GCF_043674095.1). Classification (NCBI taxonomy): domain Bacteria; kingdom Bacillati; phylum Bacillota; class Bacilli; order Lactobacillales; family Streptococcaceae; genus Streptococcus; species Streptococcus sp. A25. The sequence continues at coordinate 60,782 of NZ_JBIMJO010000015.1, read as the reverse complement.
TTTATCCTAGTCTATGATGGGCTGACAGGTCAGTTGGCTGTATCTAGTTTTCAAGCTCCTCTTGAGATGTTGGGTCAGAGTCAGTTGATAGGCTCTTGGCTTTACGGCCTTATCTTGCTTGGTTTTTGGCTGGTCTTGCTTCTAGCTGTTCGCTTGCTATTTGGATTTTTGGACCACTTGTTAGCCAGTCGGCTGACTTTTGTGGTGACGGGGTTACTATTGGCTCTGGGGCTTTCCTATCAGGCAGGTGCAGTAGCTGGTTGGTCAGGTCAAGTATTTCCCTTACTGGCCTTTCCTAGTTTTTTAGACACAGCTGCATTTTCACAGGTCTTTGTAGAGGTGGATGTCTTTCTCCTGCTGACTATTGGACTTTTCTTTGCTTATTATGTGCTGACAGAAAAGAAAAGGCTGGTCCTGACCGTGGGGCATCAGAAGGAGTTAGACACAGGGCGTTTGGACAAGGTTTGGTCTTTTGATGTTCTCATCCTTAGTCGGATCAATTCTTGGAAAGGGCTCGTCTTAGTAAACTTGCTCCTAGCTCTGCTATTTTCCCTAGTAACAGGCCTACAAAAGCAAGAGGTTGCCCAGGAGGAGAGGGTTTCGATGGAGTTGGTTGCCCAGTCCTATGAGCAGAATGGGGCATATGTGGAGGTTTTGCAGTCGGAAATCAACCGTCTGAGGCAGTTGGTCAAAGAGGACGTGAGCTATCAGGAAGAGTTGGAGCTGAGGCTTGGTCTCTTGCAAGAATATCGTGTCTATAAGGAACTCTATGTCAAGCAGTGGCAGGTTTATCAGGACAATCCTAATGCTTTGCCAGCCAGTCACCTTGCTATGCTGGAGACAGAGCAGGTCTATCTATGGGCTAGGGAGGAGAAGGCATTTGCCAATGGTGATATTGGGGCCACCCAGACGGTAGATAATCTTCGCCGTTACCAGACCCGCAATCAGGTCAGTCAGTATTACTGGAAGCAGCTGATGGAGGCTGGGGTGCCAGCAACTAAGCGGGGCAAGGATGTCATTTTGCCCAGCTTGGAAAATCGTTTTGATACCAATGATGCCTTGGTTCCAGTAGATGATCCCTCTTGGGACCGCTCCAGAGATCTGTCAGGTATCGGCAGCCTGCGCTCTTTTTTTGATGGTCCGGCTTATTTGGTGCTGCTATTGCTGGCGGTTTGGATTGGCAGTCGGGGCAAGGCGGTGGAAGTTGCTGGAAAAAACTGGCGTCTTTATCAGACCCAGCCTGTGGATTTGCGTCAGGTTCTATTCACCAAGTGGTTGCTGGGACTGGGGCAGGCACTAGGATTCACAGTGTTCTTTCTCGTTAGCCTTTTCCTAGTCAATAGTCTGGTCGGAGGAATCGGTTATCTGGAAGATGGCCTTATCTTGCTTTCACATTCGGAGAGGGGTATTTTTCTTGAACTCCTGAGGGGACAAGAACTCTGGGCTTGGTTCCTGCCCAATGCTCCTTATCTCTTATGGATGGTGCTTGGCTTGCTAGTATTGGAAATTGTTCTAGTCAGTCTCAATCATCTTTTGCAAGTTCGGTTTTCAAACCGCTTGGTTGTCTTCATCCTACTAACTGGTTTGCTGGCTCTGCTGGACTATCTCCTCTTTCAAGACCTGATTTTGGATGGGCAGGAAATCTTTAGGCAGTTAGCTCTGCTATTTTCATAAAAAAAGAAAAAACTGGCTGAAAATTTTTCAGTCAGTTTCTTATGTTTATTCAATTACCAACATGCCTTCTTTAACAGCCAGTGGGTGTTCTGGGTCGATGCGGTCGTAGAACATGACACCGTTGAGGTGGTCGATTTCGTGTTGGACCACAATGGCATTATAGCCCTTGAGCTTGATGCGGTGCTTTTCTCCGTTTTTGTCCATGTAATCAACAGTCACGCGCGCGTGGCGGACTACGTAGCCTTGGACTTCGCGGTCAACAGATAGGCAACCTTCTCCTCCTTCAAGGGCGGCTTCTTGGACAGAATGAGCCACGATTTTAGGGTTGTACATGACCTCTTGTAGAGAGTAGGCTTGGGCAGGTGGATTGCCTTCTTCGTCTTCTGGGTTTGGGACCAAGACAGCAATGATGCGTTTGGAAACATCAATCTGAGGCGCTGCTAGACCAACTCCGCCACGGAGTTTCATTTTCTCCGCCATGACTGGATCCTGCGAATGTTTGAGAAATTGCAACATTTTTTCGCCTAAAATAATTTCCTGATCAGATAGAGGAAATGCAACTTCTTCAGCGACCTGGCGTAGGGTTGGGTGCCCTTCACGGATGATGTCATCCATGTCAATCAAATGGGCAGCTTTTGTCAATCGTTCAATAACAGACATGATTCTCTCCTTTGGATATCGATAAATTAAGTATAGCATGAAATCTAGGAGAATAAAAGTCTCAGTCACCTATCTATTCTGTCTCGAATTTGCTATACTAGTAAAAGACGAACGTTGAAAGGGAGAAAAATGAAAAGAATTTTAGAAAAAGCCAGTTTGCTGGCCCTGTCCACCATGCTGGTTTCGACATTTGCTGTCTCGCCAGCTATTCCACAGATGATTGAGCATTTTGCTCAGGAAGGAATAACGGCTGGTCAGGTAGAAAACTTAATTACGGTGACGTCATTTGCTATTATGGTAGCCCTCTTGATGAATGGCTTGGTTGTCCGTTTCTTATCGGAACGCAACATTATCATTGCAGGGCTCTTGTTAATGGCAATTGGAGGTGCTTTACCGGTGTTTCTAACTGCCTATCCTCTGATTTTGCTGGCTCGCATCTTGCTTGGTTTGGGGATTGGCTTGATCAATGCGCGTGCGATTAATATCATCGGTAATTTTTTCACCGGTCAGGAACGGGTCAAAATGATGGGCTTGCGTGGTTCAGCAGAGGTTTTGGGAAGCGCAGGGCTGACCCTCCTTGTCGGTTGGTTGACCCAGTTTGGTTGGCAACCTGCTTTCTTGGTCTACCTTTTTGCCTTGGTTATATTGGCTCTCTTCCTCCTCTTTGTTCCCAAGGAGGAATTGCTGGCTCGCATGGAGGTAAAGGTTGAGGAGAACGCGCCCAAGGTCAAACTGGACAAGACCATGTGGATGATGGGAATTTATCTGGCATTCTTAGCCTTCTTTGTTATCAATGTCAATACCTTTCTGACCATTCGTATTCCTCAGATTGTTTTAGCCAAGGGCATCGGTACTGCTCAGCAAGCCAGTCTGATTCTCAGTCTTATGCAGGTCATGGGGATTGTGGCAGGGACGGTCTTTAGTAGCTTGGTTGGTCGTTTGAAGGGTTGGCTTTTAGCTGTTTCCTACGTGGTCTTTGGACTCGCGGTTGTCGGCATTGCCTTTGCGGATAATCTCTGGGTGCTGGGACTTGGTGGTATGGTGTCAGGATTTTTCTACAGCATCATTCTAACCATTGTCTTTAGTCAGGTAACAGACCGTGCACCCAAGGCCTTGCTCAATGCGGTCATGACAATCGTCCTTATGGGCTGCAATATCGGCGGTGCGACATCTGCTATCTTGCCGACTTATCTGGAAAAACTCAACCCAACCCCAACAGGTGCCTTTGGTATTTACGCCATCGGCTGTGCCTTGATAAGCGCAGGCTTGATTTATAAACAACTGAAGAAGTAGGAGCGGATTTCCGCTCCTTTTTGGTATAATATTCTTATGTTAGAAAACAACCGCTTAAATGAATTAATACTCCGTTTTCCAGAGGATGTTCAATTGATTTTTAAGGACATGATTCCCTCTTATCAGCTAGGCTATGTGGATTATGTTTATCAAACAGATAATTATGCCACCCAAAACCGCAGGATTAAAAACTTGTCTAAAAATTTTCGGAAGATGGATTATTTTTACATCATGCCCCTGCCCCAGGATCTGGCATTGGAAATTGCTAACCAATGGTGCTATCAACCACCTTTGGATGCCTATACGATTAGTGCAAACCCCGAGACTTATGCTGAGATGATTTTACCAGAGGCGCGTGGGGACCGCTTTTTTGCAGTCATCCGCAATGCCGCCCTCATGGGCTATTTCTGTATGGACCAAGATGGCGAGACCGTTGACATTCGTTTGGGCATGAAACCTTCTTTGACCGGTCAGGGAAATGGCAGAGCTTTCTACCAGGCTATTGAAGACTATTTAGTAGTGCATGTTCAGCCAGCTAGTATCAAACTGACAGTTGCTAGCTCTCATCAAGTTGCCCAAAAACTCTTTCATGCTCTTGGATTTGCAGAAAGAGAAAAGCAAGCAGAATATATCAAAATGGAAAAGAAACTCGTATGCGATTAGATAAATTTTTAGTGGATTGCGGTGTTGGCAGTCGGACAGAAGTCAAGAAATTGCTGAAAAACAAGCAAGTCACAGTCAACGGCCAAGTTGAAACATCACCCAAACAGCAAATTAACGAAAAACAAGACCAGATTGCAGTAGCAGGTCAGGTCTTGAGCCATGAAACATTTGTTTATTATGTATTGAACAAACCCAAGGGAGTTATTTCAGCCACCGAGGATGACCGCCATCGGACTGTTTTGGACTTGCTAGATGATACAGCTCGCCAGAAGGAAGTTTTTCCAGTTGGACGCCTGGACATTGATACCCATGGCTTGCTCCTCTTGACCAACAACGGTCAGCTGGCTCATGCCATGCTTTCTCCGAAAAAACATGTGGACAAACGCTACCGTGCACAGGTTGACGGGATCATGACCCAAGAGGATGTCGCACGATTTGCGGCAGGAATTGAGCTGAAAGACTTTACCTGTCAACCAGCCCAGTTGACCATCTTGGAGATGGATGAAGTTAAGCAGACCTCGCTCGTTGACATCACCATCCGAGAAGGGAAATTTCACCAGGTCAAACGCATGGTGCAGGCCTGTGGAAAGACTGTGACAGACTTGCAACGATTGACCATGGGGCCACTTCGCTTAGATCCAAAATTAGCGCTTGGAGAATACCGCAGGTTGACTGCTGCCGAATTAAAGCAATTAGAAGTCTTTGGTGTGGAATTATAGATAAATAGAAGAGACTTGCTCCCGATTGGAAGCAAGTCCTTTTAAATATCCGCAGCTGCAAAAACAACCTGTCCATCTTGGAATTTTTCAATACGAGCGAGAGAAGTAACAGGTACACCAGCATCAAGCAAGAGCTGGCGGCCATCTTGGAAGGATTTCTCGATGATGATACCAACCCCGATTACCTGAGCTCCGGCTTGTTGGATAATATCAATCAACCCTTTAGCAGCCTGGCCATTGGCCAAAAAGTCATCAACGATTAGAACACGGTCCTCAGGCGACAAAAACTTACTAGCAATAGAAACGGTGCTAGTAACTTGCTTGGTAAATGAATAGACTTCGGCGGTCAAAATGCCTTCGGTCATGGTAATATTTTTATGTTTTTTAGCAAAAATCATTGGCACATCTAAGCTCTCTGCAACATAGACGGCTGGTGCAATACCCGAGGCTTCGATCGTGACAACCTTGGTAATTTCTTTAGAGCGATAGGCATCTGCCAAGACCTGCCCCATTTCTTTCATCAAGTGAAAATCAACCTGATGGGTCAAGAATGAGTCAACTTTTAAGATGTTTTCTCCTAATACCTGACCGTCTTTTAAAATGCGTGCTTCCAAAGCTTTCATGTTTATCTTCTCCTCCAAATGCTACTTTTGTGTATTATAGCATTTTTTTGATAAAATCAAAACAATAAACGAATTTTCGGGTTGAAATATTGTATATATTGACAAAATCAGCCAAAGAACACGAACGTTTTGTGCTATTTATAACAAAATGTATTGAAAATGGTTGTGTTTTCTGATAGACTAATAGCATTATTTAGGAATAATGAAGGAGAAATCATGTCTCAGAAAAGAACAAATGAACATTCTTCGGAGATGCTTTACGGAATTGATGAACAACCACCAAAAGGGATGGCTGTTTTGCTTGCTTTTCAGCATATTTTAGCAGCTTTTGCAGGAATTATCGCAGTGCCTCTTGTCGTTGCAAGTGCCTTGGGCTTATCGGTAGAAGATACTTCTATTATGGTATCAGCCTCTATCTTTGTTGCTGGGATTGCCACCATTTTGCAATCTAAAGGTTTGGGGCCAATTGGTTCACGTGTCTCTGGTATGATGGGGACGGACTTTACCTTTGCCAATCCAGCAATCAGCGTTGGTAGTCAGTTGGGAATTGCTGGTATTGTAGGAGCAACCATTGCTGGTTCATTTGTAGAGATTGCTCTCAGTCGTTTTGTCAAACCCTTGATGCGCTTCTTTCCGCCATTGATTACGGGGACTGTTGTTTCCCTCATCGGTATTACCCTCATGCCAGTGAGTATGGACTGGGCAGCTGGTGGAGCTGGCGCATCAGACTACGCTTCAGTTGAAAATATCAGTATTGCCTTTATCGTCTTGGTCTTTACTCTGGCATTGAATCATTATGGTAAAGGAATGCTGAAAACAGCGTCAGTCTTCTTCGGTATGGTCTTTGGATATGTCCTCTGTATTCTGCTTGGAAAAGTAGATATGTCTGCTGTTGGAGAAGCAGCCTGGTTTGCTCTTCCTAAAATTTTCCATCATGGTGTAAAATTTGACCTATCTTCTATTCTAGCCTTCATTCCAGCCTATGTCGTATCCTTGATCGGTACGGTCGGAATTATGATGGCCATTGGAGAAGCCTCAAATCAAAAGATTTCTTCTGAGCGGGCAGCAAATGGTGTTCTGGCAGATGGTGTTGGTTCCTTAATTGCAGGTATTTTTGGTGCTGGTCCAAATACAGCCTTCTCACAAAACGTTGGCCTCATTACTTTGACAAAAGTTGCTAGTCGTCATGTTATGATTTTAGCAGGTATTATCTTGACCCTACTTGGTGTCTTTCCAAAATTATCTGCCTTGATTTCCATCATGCCGCAGCCTGTTCTTGGTGGTGTTGGGGTTATCATGTTCGGTTTGGTTGCTGCCCAAGGGATTAAGACTCTTGCAACGATTAAAATTGGAGACCGAGAGCTTTTGATTATTTCCATTGCCTTTGCGCTGGGGATTGGAGTGACCGTTCGTCCAGAATTATTGAGTCATCTTCCGTCGGCTCTTCAAATGGTCTTCTCATCAGGTATTTCAACAGGGACCCTGGCTGCACTTGTCTTGAATCTTGTCTTGAAGGAAAAATAAGTAGTTTGTCAAAATGAAATCAGTTTGACAAAAGAGGCTGAGCTCAAGTCTTAAAAATAGAAAACAGCTTAGAATTACTGGGAAGTAAATAGTCAAAAAACTTGACTATTTTTCTTTTTCTGTTATAATAGTAAAAAAGATTGACTAATGAAAGGGAGTTCCTATGAAGGCTATTGTGGTTTCAAAAGCTGGTGGGCCAGAGGTTTTGGAAGTAAAAGAAGTTGCCAAACCGCAGGTGAAACCAGGTTGGTCCTTGGTAAACATCAAGGGCTTTGGTATCAATCATTCGGAGATTTTTACTAGACAGGGTCTGTCACCAAGTGTTGTCTTTCCGAGAATTTTAGGGATTGAATTGGTCGGCGTCATTGAGGAAACGACGGAGCCAGACAGGTTGCCAGTTGGACAAAGAGTTGTATCCATCATGGGTGAGCTGGGTCGAGCCTTTGACGGTGGTTACGCAGAGTATGCCTTGGTGCCTAATCAAATCCTCTACCCTGTCCAGAGCGATTTGGATTGGGCGGAGCTAGCTAGCGTCCCTGAAACCTACTACACTGCCTACGGTTCCATGAAAAATCTCAAGCTGGAAGCGTCAGATCGAATCTTGGTGCGTGCGGGGGCTAGCGGGGTTGGACAGGCCTTTGTCAAATTGGTGCGGAGCCAGTTTCCAGACCTACCTATCTACGCTTCTGTCCGCAAGCTAGAAAAGACCGATCAGCTGCTTGCCTCTGGTTTCAGCCAAGTCATCCTCGAAAAAGAGGGGCGATTGCAGACGGACCTGACCTTCAGCAAGATTCTTGAGCTGGTTGGTCCTGCTACTCTAGCGGATTCCCTGGCTCATCTGGAGGAGGGTGGTATCAGCTGCTCGACGGGGCAGCTGGGTGGCAAGTGGTATCTGGAGGACTTTGACCCCATTGAGCAGTTGCGGCAGAATGTCTATTTGACTACTTTTTATTCGGGCAATGTCAATCAGGACAAGTTGCAGGAGATGTTTGACTACCTAGCTCGTTATCGGGTGCCAGTTGGGCCTGAGAAGATTTTTAGTTTGGATACCATACAGGAGGCTCACCGCTATTTAGAGGGGGCGGAGGCTTTTGGCAAGGTGATTGTGCTCAATAGGGAGGAAGACGATGACAGAATTGAGACAGCGGAGTAAGAACTTGGCCCGTATCTTTGACCAGCAGGTCGGGCTCTACGAGGGTTATGCACGGCGGCAGAGCCTCAACGGCAAGTGCCTATCGATCCTTATGTGGCTTTATTATAATCCCGGAGGTTTGACACAGAATTTGGTCAGTAAGAAGACTTACTCTAGTAAGCAAGTGGTCAATGCGACTATTAAGAAATTTCTTGATAAGGGCTATGTCTTTTTTGAGGAAAATCCAGCAGACAAACGGCAGAAGAAGGTCAAACTGACCGAGGCTGGCCGTGTCTATGCCAGTCGGATTTTGGATCCCTTGGAAGAGGCAGAAAAAACAGCCCTGTCCCAGTTCAGCTTGGAAGAACAGGGGCAGTTACTGGACCTCTTTGGTCGCTATGGACAGGCCTTGACGGAAATCTTAGGAGGAGAAACCAATGATTGAGTACCAAAATGTGTCCCTGACCTGTCAGGTCAGCGGGCCAATCTTGAAAAATTTGACCTTTGACATTCAAGAGGGAGAATTCTTTGTTTTGATTGGACCAAGCGGGAGCGGAAAAACAACGACGCTGAAACTGATCAACCGCCTGATTGAGCAGACAGACGGAGATATTCGGATTCAGGGCAAGCGGCTGAAAGACTTTGACCTACGTGAGCTACGCTTGGAGACCGGCTACGTCCTGCAACAGATTGCTTTATTTCCAAACATGACCGTGGCTGAAAATATCGCTCTCATCCCTGAGATGAAGGGTTTGAACAAGACTGAAATCTTAGCCAAAACCAGGGAACTCTTGACCAAGGTGGGTTTGGAGCCGGACAGCTATTTGGACCGCTTGCCCAAGGACTTGTCTGGAGGAGAAAAACAGCGGATTGGGATTCTGCGAGCCATCATTGCCAACCCCAAGGTCTTGCTGATGGATGAGCCTTTTTCAGCCCTAGACCCTATTAGTAAAGGGCAGTTGCAGGACTTAATCAAAGACTTGCACGAGGAATTCCAGATGACAACAGTTTTCGTCACGCATGATATGGACGAGGCAGTCAAGCTGGCAGACCGTATCTGCTTGATGAAGGCAGGGGAAGTGGTTCAGCTGGGGACACCTGATGAACTCCGCAACCAGCCTGCCAATGCCTTTGTCAGCGAGTTTATGAAAAATCGGGGAGGTGCCTAATGGATCAGTTGATTGCAACCTTTCTAGAACGCAAGTCGGACTGGCTGACTGCCCTCTTTGAGCACCTGCGGATTTCCCTTCTGGCCTTGATTATCGCCATTGCCATTGCGGTGCCACTGGGCTTGGTCTTGTCCAACAAGAAAAAGCTGACCGAGTGGAGTTTGCAGGTGACAGGCGTTTTCCAGACCATTCCCTCCTTGGCACTTCTGGGGCTCTTTATTCCCTTTATGGGTATCGGAACGCTGCCTGCGGTGGTGGCCCTGGTTATTTATGCCATCTTCCCCATTTTGCAGGGGACTTTGACCGGACTTTCGGAAATCGATCCCTCGCTAGAAGAGGCTGCGACAGCCTTTGGAATGACCAAGCTGGAAAAACTGCGTAAATTCCAGTTGGCTCTGGCCATGCCTATTCTCATGTCTGGCATTCGGACGGCAGCCATTATGATTATTGGAACAGCAACGCTTGCTGCCTTGGTCGGTGCGGGCGGTTTGGGCTCCTTTATCCTCCTTGGAATTGACCGCAATGATTCGGCCCTGATTTTGATTGGGGCGGTGTCGTCGGCAGTCTTGGCAGTCCTCTTTGGCTCGGTCATCAAGTTCTTGCAGGACAAGAAGCCTCGTACCATTCTGGTGGCTCTCTTAGTGACACTTTTGGCAGTCGGAGTTAGCTATGTTCCGCTCAACCAGTCTTCATCGAAAAAGCTAGTCATCGCTGGGAAACTAGGGGCAGAGCCTGAAATTCTTATCAATATGTACAAGCTCTTGATTGAAGATCAAACAGATATCGATGTGGAGCTGCAGCCAAACTTTGGCAAGACCAGCTTCCTATACGAAGCCCTTAAGTCAGGCTCGATTGATATTTATCCAGAGTACACTGGCACCATTACGACCACTCTTTTGACTAGTCCACCGTCTGATCTGTCCAACAATCCTGAGGAGGTTTACAGCTACGCCAAGGAGGCGATTTTGGAGCAGGATAATTTGGTTTATTTGGCTCCGACGGATTTTCAAAATACCTTTGCCTTGGCGGTGATGGAAGACTATGCTCAAGATCATGGTCTTGAAAAGATTTCGGATTTGGCAAAAGTGCGGCAGACAGCTGTCGCAGGCTTCTCTTTGGAGTTTAATGATCGTGAGGACGGGAATGTCGGTCTGACCAATCTGTACGGGCTCAATCTTACTGTTAAAACCATGGAGCCTGCCCTTCGCTACGAAGCCATTAAAAACGGAGATGTACAGATTGTCGAGGCCTTCTCGACAGATAGCAAGGTGGTCACTTACAAGCTGAAAATCCTGGAAGACGACAAAGAGCTTTTCCCACCCTATCAGGCCGCTCCGCTATTGTCCAAAGAAACCCTAGAGAAATACCCTGAGTTGGAGCAAGTTTTGGGGGTTCTTTCAGGCAAAATCTCGACCGAGGAAATGACCCAGATGAACTATGCGGTCGATGTGGAAGGCAAGTCGGCAGAGCAAGTGGCGAGGGAATACCTCGAGAAAGAAAATCTACTAAAATAGGAGAAAATCATGTCACATCAACTAGAAAATGCTAAAAATCTTTACCTCCGTGGCATTCGCGACGGGGAAATCAAGGAAGTCCATGAAAACTATATGGGTGCTACTTACACCCAGCACAGTACGGGTGTGCCTGATGAGAAAGAGGGCTTTGCGACTTTCTTTGAGGACTTTTTCAAACGCAATCCCAAGCGGGAAATAAATATTGTTCGTGCCATTGAAGACGGAAATTTTGTCTTTGTCCATGTCCACCAGAAACTCAATGACGGTGAGGATGAGTGGGTGACGGCGGACATTTTCCGTTCAGATGAAAACGGCCGTATCGTCGAGCATTGGGATGTTATTGATGCCTATCCAAAAAACATTGGCCAAACAGACCCGATTTATGCCGACTTTGAGTTGACAGACCTAGACAAGACCGAGGACAACAAGAAAATTGTCCGTCGTTTCTTGGTCGATGTCCTTCAAAATGGGGAAATCGACAAGTTTGACGACTATGTGGCAGCGGACCTGATTCAGCACAACCAAGAGATTGCCCAAGGCGGTGTGGCCTATAAAAACTATCTGGTCGATAAGGCTATTAACTACGATTTTGTCTTCAAAGTGATGGGACAGGGTAACTATGTGGTGGCTTATTCAAAAGTCTGGATTGCAGGTCAGGATTACGCCCACTTTGACATCTACCGCCTCAATGACGGAAAAATTGTCGAGCATTGGGACAACAAGGAAGTTATGCCAGACAAAAAAGACTTGACCAATCTAGGGAAGTTTTAAGAGGGGGATGTCTCCTTCTTTTTTCTTGACTTGTTTGGTTTCTTGGTTGATAATAGAAAAAAAGATAGTGGAGTAGTTGCTCATGCTTAAATACCTTCGTGCTCTTCCCTTGATTGTGGTGGCAGGTGCTGTTGTTTATCTTTCAATTTGGATGTGGATTGATAACGGGGATTGGACTTACATCATTGCCAGAGTGTCTGGTATGACTGAAAAACATGCTAACAATCTGGCGCTTATTGCTATCGCCATTCAGTCCCTCTTTTTTACGTCCGATTGGTTTTATAGTCGTATCCGTTCCTTTCTAAATCGTCGTTTGGAAAAAGCCAGAGGGCTCAATCGGCAGATTTATCTGGGCTACAAGGCTGGAGTTGAATTCCTGATGGCTCTGCCCAAACGGACCATCTTGTTTAGCTTTTACCTGCTCTTGACTATTTTGGAAAACCTAGGTGTGATTGATAGTGCCAAAGACTATGCGGTGGTCATTGTGTTTATTATTGCCGTGGACCGTGTGACTAAAATATGGCCAGACGAAAAGCGGAGGATGATTGAGTTTAGCCAGAAGATTAAGAAACGGATAAGAGATGCAGGTGATAGCTAAGGTTACTGCTCTGCTATTTTCCCGAGCAACGCTAAAAAGTCTCGAAAATTCCTTGCCAAAAACTATCTCTTTATGCTACAATACCAAAAGCGTAGGTTTTTAAACTCATCCCGTGAGGTGAGAAAGACAACAGGATAATTCATTAAGGGCCTATGACTATGTATATTTAGAAAGTCTGGGTCTTTTTGTGTGCCCAGAATGGGAGATTTATGAGTACAAAAGCCAATCTTTTGTTTGATGTCCATGAGAAACCAGCCCCGCTTCAAGGGATTTTGTTGAGTTTCCAGCATGTATTCGCCATGTTCGGTGCGACGATTTTGGTGCCGCTTATCCTCGGCATGCCAGTTTCGGTTGCCCTCTTCGCCTCAGGTGTCGGGACTTTGATTTACCAAGTAGCGACACAGTTTAAGGTGCCGGTTTACTTGGGTTCATCCTTTGCCTACATCTCAGCTATGGCTCTTGCTATCAAGGAAATGGGTGGCGATGTGTCAGCTGCGCAGACAGGTATTCTCTTTGTCGGCTTGATTTATGTCTTGATTGCTGCACTTGTTAAAGTTATCGGCACCAAGTGGATTGACAGTCTCTTGCCACCAGTTGTTATCGGACCTATGATTATCGTTATCGGTCTGGGTCTCGCCAACTCTGCCGTGACTTCAGCAGGTTTTGTCGCAGACGGTGACTGGAGAAATGTCGTAGCGGCTATTGCTACCTTCTTGATTGCGGCTTTTGTCAATACCAAAGGGAAAGGCTTCGCCAAGATTGTTCCCTTCTTGATTGCCATTGTCGGTGGTTACGTGATTGCCATCTTCCTCGGACTAGTTGACTTTACACCCGTTTTGGAAGCAGCTTGGTTTGAATTACCAGGTTTCTATCTACCATTTGAAACAGGTACTTTCAAATCCTACAATTTCTACTTCGGTCCAGAAATGATTGCCATCTTGCCAATCGCAGTGGTGACCATCGCAGAGCATATCGGAGACCACACGGTTCTCAGCCAAATCTGTGGTCGCCAGTTCTTGAAAGATCCAGGTCTCAGCCGTACCTTGATTGGTGACGGTGTGGCGACTGCCGTATCTGCCTTTATCGGCGGACCTGCTAACACGACCTACGGTGAAAACACAGGGGTTATCGGTATGACCCGCATCGCATCAGTATCTGTTATCCGTAACGCAGCCCTGATTGCCATTGCCTTCTCATTCTTGGGTAAATTTACAGCCCTTATCTCAACCATTCCAAGTGCCGTTCTTGGTGGTATGTCTATCTTGCTTTACGGTGTTATCGCCTCAAACGGTTTGAAGGTTTTGATTGAAAGCCGTGTTGATTTCGGTCAAGTTCGTAACTTGATTATTGCAAGCTCAATGCTGGTATTGGGCCTCGGTGGTGCAGTGCTTAACATCGGTGCCATCACTCTGTCAGGAACAGCCCTCTCAGCCATTGTCGGCATCGTCCTCAACCTTATCTTGCCAAAGGCAGAAAAGGCTGAGTAAATGTGATGATATACAAGCAGAAAGTCAGCTCTAGCTGGCTTTTTGGTGAATTATGATATAGTAGGGGTGAAAAGGAGCAAACATGAAAGAATTAGCTAAAGAAGTTTACAGCAACACCCTCCACATCTGGTACCAGACAGATCTGACGGCAGAACATGCCTATGGTCGGATTTTCGACACTAGCCAGGCTAGTCTGGAGAAAGTGGCGGCCCAATTGCAGGAAGATGTGGCAGATAACCCAAAGGTGGAGGCAATCTTTTGGTATCTGGGCCAGGGGTTGGATCAAATCCTCTTCATGGCCCGCTACCAGCAGGGTAGCTTGCAGGTTCAGGTCAACCTCAAGGATTTTGATTTTGCCCTGCATCTCGATGCGGTGGAGGCTTGGAGAAATGCCCTTATCACAAGGGTACAAGCAGGTCTTTTGGAAAAATAGCAGAGCAGCTCAGCTATTTTTCAAATCAGTTGACAAAAGAGATATTCCTTGATAGAATAAATGAGGTCCAAAAGGACAAATCTAGCTTTTTCTTGGTTACAGGTCGCCAACCTGTCACTCGGATTAGGCTCAAAAACAAAGGAGAACATATCATGGCAATCTCAAAAGAGAAAAAAAATGAAATCATGGCACAATATGCTCGTCATGAAGGCGACACAGGTTCAGTTGAAGTACAAGTAGCAGTACTTACTTGGGAAATCAACCACCTTAACGACCACATCAAACAACACAAAAAAGACCACGCAACTTACCGTGGTTTGATGAAAAAAATCGGTCGCCGTCGTAACTTGTTGGCATACCTACGCCGCACAGACGTAAACCGTTACCGTGAATTGATTCACTCACTCGGACTCCGTCGTTAAGATAAGATACGGAGGCGTGAGAAGCACAGCGAAATTAGGAAATTTTTGCAACAAGTTTACTTGTCAAAAATTTATCTATTTCGCACAGCTTCTAGCCGAAGTTCAATTCAGCAAGAGCCTGTTTTTCAGGTTCTTTTTTGTTTTCCCGTTTTCTCATTTTTCCGCGTTTTTAGGTTGTGTAAGGTATTGATTTTTAGTTCTGTTTCTCTTTTTTGAGTTACTCATTCGTTTTTCAACTTATTTTAGCAGAAATTACTTTCTCAATTTCCCACATTTTCCATCAAATATGATAAAATATGAGGTATGCGTGGTTTTGTGCAAAAGAGAGTGAAACAAGCTTGTTTGATTGTCTTTTGTAGAAAACACGCAAGAAAAATTTCAGAAAAAATAGGAGACAATTCATGTCAAAACAAGTATTTGAAACGGTTTTTGCTGGTAAGAAATTGGTCGTTGAAACTGGCCAGGTTGCCAAACAAGCCAACGGTGCGGTGGTCGTTCGCTATGGCGATTCAACAGTATTGACTGCGGCAGTTATGTCCAAGAAAATGGCGACGGGTGATTTCTTCCCCCTCCAAGTCAACTATGAAGAGAAAATGTACGCTGCTGGGAAATTCCCAGGTGGCTGGATGAAGCGTGAGGGCCGTCCATCAACCGATGCGACTTTGACAGCCCGTTTGATTGATCGTCCGATTCGTCCAATGTTTGCGGAAGGCTTCCGTAACGAAGTCCAAGTCATCAACACAGTGCTTTCTTACGATCCAGATGCTTCTGCTCCAATGGCAGCCATGTTTGGTTCTTCATTGGCATTGGCAATCTCAGACATCCCATTCAACGGCCCAATCGCAGGTGTGCAGGTCGGCTATGTCAACGGTGAACTCATCATCAACCCTGACAAGGCTCAGATGGAAGAGTCCCTCCTTGACTTGACAGTGGCTGGTAACAAGGACGCTATCAACATGGTTGAATCGGGTGCCAAAGAATTGTCAGAAGACATCATGTTGGAAGCCCTCTTGAAAGGTCATGCGGCCATTCAAGAACTGCTTGATTTCCAAAATCAAATCGTAGCAGCAGTTGGCAAGGAAAAAGCAGATGTGGAGCTTCTTCAAGTGGATCCAGAATTGCAGGCTGAGATTGTTGCAGCTTACAATGACGATTTGAAAAAAGCGGTGCAGGTAGAAGAAAAATTGGCCCGTGAAGATGCGACCAATGCGGTGCGTGAAACGGTCATCGCAGCTTACGAAGAAAAATACGCTGAACACGAAGAATTTGACCGCATCATGCGTGACGTTCATGAAATCTTGGAACTCATGGAGCACGCAGAGGTTCGTCGTTTGATTACAGAAGACAAGGTCCGCCCAGATGGTCGCCGTGTGGATGAGATTCGTCCGCTAGACGCAGAAGTAGATTTCTTGCCAAACGTTCACGGTTCAGGTCTCTTTACTCGTGGTCAAACGCAAGCCCTTTCTGTCTTGACCTTGGCACCAATGGGTGAAACCCAAATCATCGACGGTTTGGATGATGAGTACAAGAAACGCTTCTTGCACCACTACAATTTCCCACAATATTCAGTCGGCTCAACTGGTCGTTATGGAGCACCTGGTCGTCGTGAGATTGGTCACGGAGCCCTTGGTGAGCGTGCCCTTGAGCAAGTCTTGCCTAGCTTGGAAGAGTTCCCTTACGCTATCCGCTTGGTAGCAGAAGTCTTGGAATCAAACGGTTCCTCATCACAGGCTTCTATCACAGCTGGTACCCTTGCCCTCATGGCAGGTGGTGTACCAATCAAGGCACCAGTTGCAGGGATTGCCATGGGTCTGATCTCAGACGGTACCAATTACACTGTTCTGACTGATATTCAAGGTCTTGAGGACCACTTTGGCGACATGGACTTCAAGGTAGCTGGTACCCGTGACGGTATCACAGCCCTTCAAATGGACATCAAGATCGACGGTATCACACCGCAAATCTTGGAAGAAGCCTTGGCACAGGCTAAGAAAGCTCGCTTTGAAATCCTCGATGTGATTGAAGCAACTATCCCAGAAGTTCGTCCTGACTTGGCACCAACTGCACCGAAGATTGATACCATCAAGATTGATGTAGATAAGATCAAGATTGTCATCGGTAAGGGTGGCGAAACTATTGATAAGATTATTGCAGAAACTGGCGTGAAAATCGATATTGACGAAGACGGTCTTGTGGCTATCTTCTCACCAGATCGCGATGCGATTGAGCGGACCAAAGAAATCATCGCAGGTCTTGTTCGCGAGGCAAAAGTGGACGAAGTCTTCCAAGCAAAAGTCGTTCGTTTGGAGAAATTCGGTGCCTTTGTCAACCTCTTTGACAAGACAGATGCCTTGGTTCACGTTTCTGAAATGGCTTGGACCCGTGTCAATAAACCAGAAGATTTGGTTGAAATTGGTGATATTGTTGATGTCAAAGTTATCAAGATTGATGATAAAGGACGTATTGACGCTTCTATGAAGGCTCTTCTTCCAAAACCAGAAGGTTATGTGGAGCCAGAAAAACGCGAGCGTTCTGACAAACCTCGCCGTCCAAGAGACCACAAAGAGAAAAAAGACAACAACTTTGGCGAATTCAAATTCCACAAGGTTGAAAAGAAATAAGCTGAGTAGACAAGTTCGGTAGCGGGCTTGTCTTCTCGCTAGAAGGAGTGACTATGGGTTGGTGGAAGGACACCATTGAGATTGTAAAAGAAAAAGATCCGGCAGCACGGACGACCTTGGAAGTTCTTTTGACCTACCCAGGTGTCAAGGCCTTGGCTGCCCACCGTCTGTCCCACTGGATGTGGAAAAAAGGCTTTAAATTACTAGCTAGGATGCACAGCCAATTTTGGCGTTTTTGGACCAATATTGAAATTCATCCAGGTGCTGAGATTGCTTCAGGGGTCTTCATTGACCACGGAGCTGGTTTGGTTATCGGAGAGACCGCCATTATTGAATCAGGTGTCATGCTTTACCACGGGGTGACGCTTGGTGGTACGGGTAAGGATTGTGGCAAACGCCATCCGACTGTGCGAAAAGGGGCTCTGGTTTCTGCTCACGCCCAAGTCATTGGCCCTATTGAGATTGGGGAAAATGCTAAAGTGGGTGCAGCTGCCGTTGTCCTAGCCGATGTTCCAGCAGATGTGACAGTGGTCGGTATGCCAGCCAAAATCGTCCGTGTACACGGTCAAAAAGATGAGAAGGTCATTCATGACATGGAAGGTGGCCGTGAACACTACACGACTAAATTAGCAGAGTTGAGAGAGGCTAGTCACCGTTCGTCGCATTTGTAGGAAAGTCACATATGGTAAGTTCTATGTGATTTAGCCATAGAGAGGAAAAATAAGCATGATAATAGCCACTAATGTCCTAAATTCCCAGCAGTTATCTGCAGCAAAAACTCTGATAAGTACTGTACAATCCCATGACGGAACCTATCGTGACCCTTACCTGTCAAATATGCTCAACTTTGACCCTGAAATGCCAGCTTTTTTCTTGGCCTATCAAGGCGAACAGTTGGTGGGGCTCTTGACTGTGTATGCCGATGATGAGGATGTAGAACTTGCAATTCTCGTACACCCAGACTACCGCAGACAGGGTCTGGCACGCCAGCTTTATGATTGCTACCAGATGAAGACGGCAAACTATCCTATCGCTAGTGTGACCTTTCAGACCGAACGTGTCTTTCTGGACAAGCACCCAGACCTTGTGACAGCATGGAACTTGGTCGAAGATACGGATACTGAGACATGGCTGGGACGTGAGCGAGAGCCTTATCAGTTCTCACAACAGGCTGAACTCACAGTAAGTTTGGCACAGGCTCACCATGCAGACGACATTGCGTGTTTCCAGACAAAGGTCTTTGATAGCGACTATGAGGTGGCTCTTCGTTACGCACGTGAGGCTATCGCTGATGCAGACAGCTTGCTTTATCTTTTGGAACATAGCGGAGCGGTTATCGGCTCTTGCACAGTAGATATATCGACCGATGATAACTATCTTTACGGTTTAGCTATCGCACCAGATCAGCAACAAAAAGGTTACGGCACTTACTTAGTCAAAGCTGTCATCAATGACCTTATCAGGAAAAACGACAAACCTTTTCAAATCGCTGTCGAAGATGACAACCTCATCGCTAAGCGGCTGTATGAAACTATCGGTTTTACAAAGCAGACACAAGTAGTTTACCTAGACCCAAAAGGAGAATGATATGCTACTAGAAGAATTTGAAAACACCTCTGCTGTTATTGAACCGACGGATAAGGCTATCCGTGGTGGCGGTGAGGTATGTGAGACCATGATTTTCTCCTTCAATGGGGAAATTGTAGATTGTGTCCGTCAGCTACCTGAGAGCAGAGAAGGTGGTCATTTACAGACCCTAAATGGTCGTCATCCTTGGTATATTTTGGAAAGAGATGGACTGCAGGTTGCGGTCATGTTGGCAGTAATCGGTGCTCCAATGGCAGTTGGTCATCTGGAAGAGCTGAAAGCCTGTGGCTTTGAGAATTTTATAGTTCTTGGTTCCTGCGGTGTGCTGGATAAGTCGCTTGCTGCGGATAAGATTATCCTTCCTAGCTCTGCTCTTCGGGATGAGGGAACTAGCTACCACTACGCTCCTGCTAGCGAGGAAATCAGCTATGACCCTGCTCTGCTATTGACCATGGAAAAGGCCTTGGACCAAGCAGGAATCGAATACGTGTGGGCCAAGACCTGGACCACGGACGCTTTCTATCGGGAAACGGCTGCCAAGGTCAAACGCCGCCTAGCGGCTGGTGCTATGGTCGTCGATATGGAGGCTTCTGCTATCATGGCTTGGGCCAATTATCGTCAGGCCAAGGTCTATCAGTTTTTCTACACGGCGGACTATGTGGACCACCACAAGAATGAATGGGATGCCCGTCGGGAAGAACGGACGGTTGACAGTATGACCTTCTTTGAAGTGGCCATGGCCATTGCAAGAACATTAGAAAGTAGATCATGTTAAAAAAATTAGTAAGACAAAACTGGCCTTATGTGTTGACCGCCATCGGTGGAACAATTCTATTTATCCTTAAATTTTCCCAAGGAAACTGGCAGCTAGGGATGATTTGGTTGGCCGCGACAGCTTATTGGCTAGTAAAATTGTATCAAAAGTATCAAGTCCTAAAGAATACTCAGAAGTAATGGAGAAACTATGATTAAAATTTACGATACCATGACCCGCAGTCTGCGTGACTTTGTGCCCTTGGAAGAGGGTAAGGTTAAGATGTATGTTTGCGGTCCGACGGTTTACAACTATATCCATATCGGTAATGCCCGTAGCGTTGTGGCTTTTGATACCATCCGCCGCTATTTTGAATATCGTGGCTTTGATGTGACCTACATCTCCAACTTTACAGATGTGGATGACAAGATTATCAAAGCTGCTAATGAAGCTGGTATGACAACCAAGGAACTGTCTGATAAATTTATAGCAGCCTTCAAGGAAGATGTGGCAAAGTTAGGTGTCAAGCGAGCTACCAAAAACCCTCGGGTAATCGACTATATGGATGAAATCATTGCTTTTGTGCAGGTCTTGATTGATAAGGGTTACGCCTATGAAGCTTCTGGAGATGTTTATTTCCGTGTGGAAAAGGCTGAAAACTATGCTCGTTTGGCCAACAAAACCCTGTCTGACTTGGAGGCTGGGGCTTCTGGCCGGGTTGAGGGAGAAGGTCAGCTGAAAGAACATCCTTTCGACTTTGCCCTGTGGAAAACTGCCAAGCCAGGTGAAGTATCTTGGGAAAGTCCTTGGGGAGCAGGCCGTCCAGGTTGGCATATTGAGTGCTCGGTCATGGCGACAGAGATTTTGGGAGCTACCATTGATATTCACGGTGGTGGTGCGGACTTGGAATTTCCTCACCATACCAATGAGATTGCCCAGTCAGAGTGCAAGACAGGTCAAACCTTTTCCAACTACTGGATGCACAATGCCATGCTCAACATCAATGATGAGAAGATGTCCAAGTCCTTGGGCAATTTCCTGACAGCACATGATATGTTGGAACAAATTGATGGTCAGGTCTTGCGATTCTTCCTATCTACCCAGCACTACCGTCGTCCGCTTAACTATACAGAAAAGGCGATTTCAGATGCGGAAATCAATCTCAAATATCTGAAAAATACTTATACACAACCTATGCAAAACTCTGTGGATAAGTCAGCTCTTGAATTACATCTGGCGGCCTTTGAAGCGGCAATGGATGATGATTTCAATGCGGCAAATGGGATTACGGCTATCTTTGACTTTGCCAAATGGATCAACTCAGGCAATTACGATGAAGCTGTAAAAGAAGCCTTTGGCAAGATGCTCGCCGTCTTTGGTATTGTCTTTGAAGAAGAAGTCTTGGACAGCGAGATTGAAGCCTTGATAGAAGAGCGTCAAGCAGCGCGTGCCAATCGGGACTTTGCGACGGCTGACCGTATTCGTGATGAATTGGCAGCCCAGGGCATCAAGCTCTTGGATACCAAAGATGGTGTGAGGTGGGCACGTGACTAAGGCAGTAGATGTCAATCTCATCAATGGAATTGCCCTGGCTTTTGAAGGGGATGCTGTCTATTCCATGTATATCAGACGGCACTTGATCTTCAAAGGGCTGACCAAGCCCAATCAATTGCACGGTGAGGCTAACAAATACGTCTCGGCCAAGGCTCAGGCAAGTCTGATCTCTGCCCTCTTAGAAGCTCAGCTATTGACCGAAAAAGAGGAAGAAATCTACAAGCGAGGCCGCAATGCCAATAGCCACACCAAGGCCAAGAATGCAGATGTAGTGACCTACCGGATGTCCACAGGTTTCGAGGCGGTTTTGGGATACCTGCACATGACCGATCAGTTGGAGCGCCTGGAGGAGCTGGTGGCTTGGTGTATCGCGCAGGTGGAGAGTGACTAGGGACTATTTCATGGAGGCAAGTGTGGATAAGAATAAGTTAAAGCAATATTTTCCGACGGCATCACTTGCTGATTCTCCTCAGAAAAGGGAGGGGATGGCTAGTTTGAGCTTGGGAGAACGGTTTTTCTTGAATCTAGAATTAAACAGTCTGACAGATAGAGAGCGCTATTTGTTGGAACTTCTGCAGGAAAATCAGGACAATATTCCTCGCGCTCCGTGGCAAGATTTTTTTGATGGGCAAGGTCCGATGCCGACTTCGGTTGGGCAGTTGCAGGTCCTTCAAATAAAGTTATGGTCCAATCCCAGCGAGGAGGTTGTGCAGGCCTGGTTAGAATTCATGGAAACCTTGTTACCGAATTTGGTTAGTCACTATGCCTCAGCATCGGATTATTTTGTATTTATCATGGATCAGCGTCCTTTTATTGACTATCAGGAGATTCTCAGAGATACAATTGGAGTCATGGAATATGACTTTGGCATAAAGATGACTGCTTTTCTGGGGCAAATTTGGCCGGGTCAGGTTCAAGAATGGTGGCCAGATGCCATAAGGGCTGAAATGGATTTATTCCGTAGTTGGATGCAAAAGAATCTTTCTGCTAGCTTTTTAACCTTTAGTCAATTGTTCTTTTTGGATGGGGCTAAGGACAAGGCGATCATGCGCATTTTATCGGATATGATTGCGAAACATGAGATGGAAGATGTAATTCGTGCACTTTGGGACAATGGTGCAGTGTTGACCAAGGCGGCGCAAAGTTTGTTTGTTCATAGGAATACCTTGCTGTACCGATTGGACAAATGGTTCGAATTGACAGGCTTGCAGCTGAGGGAATTGACGGATTTGGCGCTCCTATACTATATAGTGGAGAGCCAGGTATTGGGATGATGACGAGGTCAGAAAGGATCCTGACGCACCTGTGAGGGTACCTGAGATGTTGGATGCGCCGCCCAACCGCTATCATTGTATGTTGAATTGAGCCTTCTGGAGAAATCCGAGGGCTTTTTGTGTATAAGTCGATTGGGGATAAATGGCAAGAGTAAATAGAGTCATTTTAATAAATCAAAGAAAAATTTGCCCACCATTTGCCCACCAACTTTACCAAACTTAACCGAATTTAACCGAATAAAAAATCAAAAAAGCCCGAAAAATCGAGCTTTTGACTTGTATAAATTCGGATAAAATCCTATAATAAAGGCGGTAGACGGATTTGAACCGACGATCAAGCTTTTGCAGAGCCGTGCCTTACCACTTGGCTATACCGCCATAACAAAGAATATTGTACCTTAAAAAGCGAAAAGGGTCAAGTGGTAAAATCAATATTTAGATATTATTGAAAAAGGAAATTGGCGTTTGGAAGTATGTCGTATGTAGAGAGTCCGAGAGTTTAACAAAAGATTTCGATTTTTTGTCGGTGCATATTTTATTTTGGGGGTTAGAATGAAAAAACATTTTTTACTAGGTCTGGTGTGCTTGATGACTTTATCGGCTTGTGCTCAATCCAACATTCCGGCTGAAACAGAGAACTCTTCTTCGACAAGTCAGGAAAGTTCTACCAGTTCAAGTGAGCTAAAGATAGACGATAAAGAGTTGTATCAGGCAGTCTTTGCTGACTATCAGAAAATCGTGGAATTTGCAGCTACAGCTGATCCAAGTAATGTAGATGGTGTGCTAACGGTATTGAATGAACTTCAGTTTCCGATGAATTCTTGGGTTATGGAAAGTGCAGTAAAAACTGCTCCCCATTTAAGATATGCCTTTTATGATCTTAATCAGGATGGTCAGCATGAACTGTTTATCGGATCTGAAAATACAGACGGGTCAGTATTTGTAACGGGATTCTACGCGATTATTGATGGTCAGGTTTCATTGTTGGCGGAAGGTTTTGTGGCTGGACATGGTGGTGCAAGGAGCGCAGTGGCGTTGTTCAATGATGGGGAATTTATTAGCTATGGTTGGAGTTCAGGGACAGGAGATGCCGTAGGTACGCTTAATAAGTTAGATGCAAATGGTCAATTGATTGAGGGAGTCGCGCAAGATTTTCATATGAGAGATGAACTTGTTTCTGTTTTTGGAAAGACAGAGTCAGAAATTCTAGATCCTAATCAATTTGACTGGGAAGAATTTGAGATTGACAGAACAGAATCAGAAACAGAAATGAGCAGTTCAGATCAAACAGATGGTGTCCAGTCCATGAATTTGGAACAAATCCTAGCTGGAAACTTTTCTAGTTTGGAAGGAGAGTGGGTCAATGAACGCGGTGATCGGATTGAGATTGATAGTCAAGGAAATGTGGCTGTAAATGGTGGTGGCAATACTGCCTTTGTTGATGTACAAAATGCCAAGTTTGAAGGTGAAGTTCTTTTAGCAGGAATTACCAATCCAAATGCTATGGCGTCACCTACCATACCAACTTTGCTGATTCCAAAAGGGGTACAGAATACTTATGGATTTTTAGAAGGGCATTGCGATCAGACGGACACTAGCAAGGATAGGATTTTTACTACCCAGAGTGTTGCAACGACAGAAAGCTTTAGCCAAGGTGTCTTTTATCGAGTGGATGATTAGGAGAGATGGGATGAAAAAGAATAGAATTATATCAGGCTTACTTTTGGGAGCGAGTGTCAGCTTGCTGGCGGCCTGCGGTAGTCAGAAGCGGGAAGTAACCCCGACATCTTCATCTACTTCTATAAGTTCGACTAGTTCTAGTTCTAGCATATCAACCACCTCTTCGACCACCTCTGTAGTCAGTAGTTCAAGTAGCCAAACGGGCTTGTGGGATGCTGGTAAAGCAGAAGTGCTGAGAAGTTTTGTGATAGACCAATGGGGACCATCGTTCTCGCCTCCTCAATACTATTTATCCTATCATCCAAGAAATGAGGGAAGCTTTTTTGGGGTGAGCTTGCCGTCAGGGGTTCTAAGTGGTCCTGGTCAGCAAATGACACCCGATTTTCAAGGGGAGACTCCGGAATTGGTTTGGAGCGAGAATGGTCAAGTGGAGGCAGGTCAGACAGCTGTGGTCGGAATCTATTCAGATATTGAAGCATCAAAATCCCAATTAGCCCACCTCTATCTCTTTACTATCAAGGATGGCCAAGGTATTGCTTGGATTACCGAGCAAAATCAGGGCAATCCAGAAAAACGTTTGTATTTCCGACCAACCAAAAACCAGGAATTACAAGCCTTCTTTGAAAACTTGGTTCTCGATGGTAGTTCGATTGCAGCGACTGAAACCAGTTCAGCGACGGCTACTCAGTCTTCAGTAGACACCAAGAATTTGACCGTCGAGCAAGCGGCTAATTGGGCCAAGGCACATCGAGCATCAGAATATGGAAGTCCATATAATAAATCGGATTTCATCTCACAAGTAATTTCTAACAATCAATCATCGGATGGTTTGGCCTACATTGAAGTTCGAGAAGACCATAATAGTGCAAATATGCAGGCAGCAGGAGCGGATAGGAGTGTTTCCTCTGGAGCAGCCTTTTACCGTGTCAATGCTAATGGTCAGTTAGAGAAAATGGATGTTGTTGCAGGGTCTTATTCAGTAGTAGCTGAAACCTACTTTGAATAGGAGAAAAGGTAGGATTTTGACGAATTTATCTACTATTTTACTTGAAAATAGGCAGGTATTCTGATATACTGATAGAGTTGCTGTGCAACAAATACTCATCTTGAATCAATTGTGGTCTTGTTGCCGAAAGGTTGGGCTGCAAGTCGAAGTTCGGGAGAGGAGAAAAAACAAAAAGGAGAAATACTCATGGCAGTAATTTCAATGAAACAACTTCTTGAGGCTGGTGTACACTTCGGTCACCAAACTCGTCGCTGGAATCCTAAGATGGCTAAATACATCTTCACAGAGCGTAACGGTATCCACGTTATCGACTTGCAACAAACTGTAAAATTGGCTGACCAAGCTTACGAATTCATCCGTGACGCTGCAGCAAACGACGCAGTTATCCTCTTTGTAGGTACTAAAAAGCAAGCTGCTGAAGCTGTTAAAGACGAAGCTATCCGCGCTGGTCAATACTTCATCAACCACCGTTGGTTGGGTGGAACTCTTACAAACTGGGGTACAATCCAAAAACGTATCGCTCGTTTGAAAGAAATCAACCGTCTGGAAGAAGATGGAACTTTCGACGTGCTTCCTAAGAAAGAAGTAGCATTGTTGAACAAACAACGTGCTCGTCTTGAAAAATTCTTGGGCGGTATCGCTGACATGCCACGCATTCCAGATGTAATGTTCGTTGTTGACCCACATAAAGAGCAAATCGCTGTCAAAGAAGCTAAAAAATTGGGTATCCCAGTTGTAGCGATGGTTGACACAAACACTGATCCAGATGATATTGATGTTATCATCCCAGCTAACGATGACGCTATCCGCGCTGTTAAATTGATCACAGCTAAAATGGCTGATGCTATCATCGAAGGCAACCAAGGTGAAGACAGCGTAGCAGCAGTTGAAGCTGAATTGGCAGCTGAGCCAGCATCTACAGAATCAATCGAAGAATTGGTTGAAGTTGTAGAAGGTAAATAAGTAAAAACCTAGAGGGGCAGGGCTGAGCCCGCTCCTCTATTTTATAAATACAAACAAGGAGAATAGACATGGCAGAAATTACAGCAGCTCTCGTTAAAGAATTGCGTGAAAAATCAGGTGCTGGCGTTATGGACGCGAAAAAAGCATTGGTAGAAACTGAAGGTGATATCGAAAAAGCAATCGAATTGCTTCGTGAAAAAGGTATGGCTAAGGCAGCTAAGAAAGCTGACCGTGTAGCAGCTGAAGGTTTGACTGGTGTTTACGTGAATGGTAACGTAGCAGCAGTTGTTGAAGTGAACGCTGAAACTGACTTTGTTGCGAAAAACGCTCAATTCGTTGAATTGGTAAACACTACTGCTAAAGTAATTGCAGAAGGTAAACCAGCGGACAACGAAGCAGCTCTTAAATTGACAATGCCTTCAGGTGAAACCCTTGAAGAAGCATATGTAAACGCAACTGCAACAATCGGTGAGAAAATCTCATTCCGTCGCTTTGCTTTGGTTGAAAAAACAGATGCTCAAGCATTTGGTGCATACCAACACAACGGCGGCCGTATCGGTGTTATCTCAGTTGTTGAAGGTGGCGACGAAACTCTTGCAAAACAAATCTCAATGCACATCGCTGCGATGAAACCAACTGTTCTTTCTTACACTGAATTGGATGAGCAATTCGTTAAAGATGAGTTGGCACAAATCAACCACAAAATCGAACAAGATAACGAAAGCCGTGCAATGGTTGACAAACCAGCATTGCCACTCTTGCAATATGGTTCTAAAGCTCAATTGACTGACGAAGTGATTGCAGCAGCTGAAGAAGCTATCAAAGCAGAATTGGCAGCAGAAGGCAAACCAGAAAAAATCTGGGACAAAATTATCCCAGGTAAAATGGATCGCTTCATGCTTGACAACACTCAAGTTGACCAAGCTTACACTCTTCTTGCTCAAGTTTACATCATGGACGACAGCAAAACAGTTGAAGCTTACTTGAACTCAGTCAACGCTTCAGTTGTAGAATTTGCTCGTTTCGAAGTGGGTGAAGGTATCGAGAAAGCTTCAAATGACTTTGAAGCAGAAGTTGCAGCGACAATGGCAGCAGCTCTTGGTAAATAAGAATAAAGATTACAAAGCAGGTTAGTTGAACTAGCCTGCTTTTCTTATCCTTTGCATCTCTGGTCCATGCTTCTCCATTCTTGATAAGAGAAATGTGGCTCTTAATGGAAATTTATCACAGTCTGGGGACTGGGAGGTTGGAAGAAATATGGTAATCCTGTTGGCTACAACAAGTCGATAATTGAACTCAGTTACTGGCTTGTTTGCAAGTCAATAGGCAGATAATCTTCGCGGAAGTTTTTCACCCGTCAAGATAAGTTGATAATCTTTAATATGATTTTTGGAGGTTTTCCATGTCTGGAAGTCTCTTAGAAGAAAAGAACACCACAATTGACACGTCAATTGTGGTGTATTTTTATCATGAAATATGTGTGTGATTATACCAAACCTTGGGCAATCATAGCATCTGCAACTTGTTCGAAGGCTGCGATGTTAGCACCTGCGAGGTAGTCTGTACCAAGGTCGTATTTTTCAGCAGTTTCTTTGGCTGTGTTGAAGATATTTGCCATGATGTCTTTGAGACGACCGTCTACTTCTTCACGAGTCCATGAAAGACGGAGGCTGTTTTGGCTCATTTCAAGGGCAGATACGGCTACACCACCAGCGTTGGCAGCTTTTGCAAGACCGTAAAGAACGCCATTTTCTTTATAAACTTTGATAGCATCAAGGTCAGATGGCATGTTGGCACCTTCAGCCACACAGTAAACGCCATTTTTCACAAGGGCAGCAGCTTGCTCGCCGTTGATTTCGTTTTGAGTCGCACATGGAAGGGCAATGTCAGCCTTGCCGTCGTAATTCCATACAGAGCCTTCATGGTAAGTGGCAGTTGCTTTTTCTGCAGCGTATTCAGTCAAACGAGCACGACGGTTGTTTTTGACGTCGCAAAGAAGGTCGAAGTCGATACCAGTTTCGTCGATGATGTAACCATTTGAGTCTGAGACAGAGATGACTTTTGCGCCGAGCTCTGTTGCTTTTTGAACAGCGAACTGGGCAACGTTACCAGAACCTGAGATAAGGACTGTTTGGTCTTTGAAGGATTTACCGTTTGCTGCCAACATGTTATCAGTGAAGTAAACCAAACCGTAACCAGTTGCTTCTGGGCGGATCAATGAACCACCGAAGCCAAGAGGCTTACCAGTCAAGACACCTGCATCAAACTGGCGGAGGCGTTTGTATTGACCGTACATGTAACCAATCTCGCGACCGCCAACACCGATGTCACCAGCAGGCACGTCAAGTGATGGGCCGATATGTTTTTGCAATTCTGTCATGAAGCTTTGGCAGAAACGCATGATTTCAGCATCTGTCTTGCCTTTTGGATCGAAGTCAGATCCACCTTTACCACCGCCGATTGGTAGACCAGTCAAGACGTTTTTGAAGATTTGCTCGAAACCAAGGAATTTCAAGATGGACTGTGTAACAGTTGGGTGGAAGCGAAGACCGCCCTTGTATGGACCTACAGCTGAGTTAAATTGAACGCGGTAGCCGCGGTTGACTTGCACATTGCCGTCTTTGTCAGTCCAAGGAACACGGAAGCTGATTACACGTTCTGGCTCAACGATACGAGCCAGGATGTTTTCTTCGATGTATTCTGGATGTGCTTCAAAAACAGGCTCAAGTGTTGAGAAGAGTTCTTCAACCGCTTGGAGGAATTCTGTTTCGTGAGGGTTGCGGGCTTTGACTGCTTCAAAAGAAGCTTGAATATAAGCTTTTGCATTTGACATAGGGCCACCTGATTTCTTTTTTATTTATTAAATTGTCTGACAATTTAATTTATGAAAATTATTATAGCACTATGATTTTTAAATGTAAAGAAGAAAATGCAAAATTTTTTAAAAATTTTCAAAATTCCCTGATAAAAGCCGAACAATGGCAGTAAATAGGGAAAATCCGTATGTTTTCTATGGTATAATCAAGCTAGAAAACGCAAAAAGGAGTTATAGAATGGTTTCAACAGCGACGACATTGGGTGGATTTTCTTTTGACAATTGTTTGATGAATGCGGCAGGTGTCTGGTGCATGACCAAGGAAGAGTTGGATGGTGTGAAAACCTCAGCAGCAGGAACCTTTGTCACCAAGACCGCTACACTGGAATACCGGGAGGGGAATCCAGAGCCGCGCTACAAAAATGTACCGCTGGGGTCTATTAATTCCATGGGCTTGCCCAATCAAGGCCTAGATTATTATTTAGATTATCTTTTGGAGTTACAGGAAGAAGAACCAGAACGTACCTTTGTTCTTTCATTAGTAGGCATGTCGCCAGATGAGACCCACACCATTCTCAAAAAAGTGCAGGATAGTGCCTTTCAAGGGTTAGTTGAACTCAATCTTTCTTGTCCGAATGTTCCGGGGAAACCGCAGATTGCCTATGATTTTGAAACGACAGAAACCATCTTGCGGGAAGCCTTTGCCTATTTCACCAAACCGCTGGGCATCAAGTTGCCACCTTATTTTGATATTGTGCATTTTGACCAGGCTGCTGCGATTTTCAATCAATTTCCGCTCAAGTTTGTCAACTGTGTGAATTCGATTGGCAACGGTCTTTATATAGAAGATGAGAGCGTGATTATCAAGCCTAAAAATGGATTTGGTGGTATCGGTGGCGAATACATCAAGCCGACTGCTTTGGCAAACGTCCATGCCTTTTACCAACGCCTTAAGCCAGAAATTCAAATCGTAGGAACGGGTGGTGTCTTGACAGGACGCGATGCCTTTGAACACATTCTCTGCGGTGCCAGCATGGTTCAAATCGGGACAACTCTGCAAAAAGAAGGGCTAGCAGCCTTTGACCGTATTACCCAAGAACTCCGAGACATTATGGCTGAAAAAGGCTATGAAACCATTGAAGATTTCCGTGGGAAATTGCACCATTTGGATGACCTTACGTAAAAAAGAAACAGTAAAAGAGTTTGGGGCTTCCAAACTCTTTTACTTACGGTTAAAATAATTAAACAAATCACCGATGGTTTTTTGGTGCATATTCACTAGCTCCTGGCCATCAAGGGTGACACTTTCAATCACGAAGAAATCCTGTAGTTGCGGAACTTCCCGAGATTGTAGCATCAGAAATTCTTCTGGACTTTCATACTGCTTTTCTGATGGATGGGCAATTTGTGATTGATAATACCGAATGTGTAACATAATAGACCTCCGTTCGTGACTGCTTGGGACTCATGCACCTCAAGTCGAGTTTTATCTATCTCTTATTATATCACTAATTAGTCATTACCCAACACTTTTAACCGATGAAAAATCCTAATAGCATAACGGCGATGACTAGTAGTGGAGACGGGATGCGTTTGGATAGGAGGAGTAGGGTTGCCAGAATACAGATGAAGCACTCCCCTCCTGATGATAGGCCCTGCAACTGATTCAAAGCTGTCCAGCTGATGATGGCAGCGACTGCCCAGGAGATGCCCTTTAAGAATGAGGAAA
This sequence comes from Streptococcus sp. A25, assembly GCF_043674095.1. Classification (NCBI taxonomy): domain Bacteria; kingdom Bacillati; phylum Bacillota; class Bacilli; order Lactobacillales; family Streptococcaceae; genus Streptococcus; species Streptococcus sp. A25. The sequence continues at coordinate 30,117 of NZ_JBIMJO010000015.1, read as the reverse complement.
CATAATGTAACTGACGATAGACCTGCCAAAGGGGGGTTGCGAAATAGACAAGCAGGATTCCAGGAAGGAAAATGAGTCCTCCACCCAATAGGCCAGCTAGGAATTTTACCACTATTCCTCCTGTCACAGAGCGGTCAGCGACAAAGGAAGCAAAGCTGAAGAGTGGCCCAGGAACTGCCTGATCCAAGCTATAGCCCGCTAGAAAATCAGCCTGGCTGAGAAATCCTTCTTGTTTGACCAGGTCTTGAATCATTAGCGGAATCATGATTTGTCCACCGCCAATGATGGAATAGCCATAGCGATAAATAGATGCAAACAAGCGACTATCGCCACCAAAATAGTTTGCCATTGCAGAAAATAGAATAGCTAGGATGATAATGGTGGCTGGTAATTGCCATCTGACCTTGTTGGTTTTGGGGATATTTTGCAATTCTTGTCCGGCTTGCCCCCAGACGGGCACCAAGCCTGCTAGACCTCCTGCAAGTAGAAGCAAGAGAATAGACCAGCTAGAAAGTGGAATAAGAACAAAACTCAGAAGACAGAAAGAGATGTATAGGATGAGGTCTTTTTTGGACGTGACGACCTTCCTGGTCAGTTGAATGGCTGCGTAGAGAATGAAGGAGACTGCTACGGCAGGTAAGAAAATCAGTAGCTTGTTCCAAGCCTGGTTTTGAGCTACCCATTCCAGACCGATTCCTAAGCTGGTCATGATGACTAAGGCAGGAAGAATCCAGATGAGAAAGCTAGCCAAGGCAATCCATGGCCCGCCTACACGATAACCGATGGCAGTAATGGTTTGTGTACTGGAAGGTCCAGGCAAGAGCGAAAAAATTCCGATGAGTTCCGTCATCTCCTCCTGGCTGATATACTTCTTTTTGTCAATCAATTCCCTGCTAAAGACACCGTAGTGAGCTTCGGGCCCGCCGTAGGAGGCTAGTGAACAGAGAAAGACATCTTTTAAAAATTGTTTGTTTTGTATGTGTTGCGGCATAGTGTTCTCCAAATCTATTCTTATTTCAGTCTATCATAAATTGACAGATTAACCAGGTAATCTATTAGAAATATGTGTAAAATTCTTGTAAAAGTCTACAGGTATTGTCTGGATTTTTGAGGTAAAAAGGCGTATAATGAAAGGGATTATAGGAAAGAGAGAGGTCGCCTTCTATGTCTAGAACATCATTACAGGAACGTCGGAAACTTGCTAGAAAGGCACGGAACAAGCGCCAATTTATGTTTATCTGCCTTTTGGCTGCGGTCATCCTGTCCATTATTCTCGTGCATGACCATGTTTTGCCCTTGTTTGGTAAGGCGGATAGGACCAGCCAGCAATCATCTGGGATAGGTTCTTGGTTTTCAGGCAAGCAGGATGAGGTGCAGACCGCCCGTATCATGGCTCATGGGGACTTGCTTTACCATGATATCCTCTATTGGAGTGCTCTCCAGGCGGATGGGACCTATGATTTTTCTGAGAATTTTACCTATGTGAAACCCTGGATTGAGCAGGCTGATTTGGCTATTGCGGACTTTGAGGGGACTATTTCTCCTGATTTTCCTTTGGCTGGCTATCCTTTGTTTAATGCGCCGGCCCAGGTGGCAAAGGATATTCGTGGTGCAGGCTATGATGTGGTGGATTTGGCCCATAATCATATTCTGGATTCGCAGTTGTCGGGCCTCATTTCCACAGTGGAGACCTTTAAGAATGTCAATGTAGATGCAGTTGGTGTCTATGCGGAGGGCAATCGGGCGACAGCTCCCATTTATATTCGTGATGTCAATGGTATCAAGGTAGCAATTCTTGCCTATGCATATGGATTCAATGGGATGGAGGCATCATTGACCCAGGAAGAATACAATGCCTATCTGTCGGATTTTGACCGCAAGAAGATGAAGGCTGAGATTGAACTGGCTGAGAAAGAGGCGGACATTACTATCGTCATGCCTCAGACGGGTGTCGAATACCAGCTGGAGCCGACGGAGGAGCAGGTTAGTCTCTATCATGACATGATTAACTGGGGAGCAGACCTGGTGTTTGGCGGGCATCCCCATGTAGCGGAGCCTTCTGAGACGGTTGAAAAAGACGGTGAGAAGAAGTTAATCATCTACTCTATGGGGAATTTTATTTCTAACCAGCGGATTGAGACCATGGCGGGTGTTGCCAATGCCCAGTGGACCGAGCGTGGGGTGCTGATGGACGTGACGATAGAGAAGAAGGACGGTGTGACCCGCATCAAAACAGCCCAGGCCCATCCGACCTGGGTCAGCAAGGAACCTAAGGGACGTTTTTCACCGGAAGGCTACGAGCTCTATACCTATCAAACCCTGATTTTGGAAGATTTTGTCCAGGGTGGCAAGCATTATGGTCAACTGGATGCAGTAACCCAGAAGCGGGTAGATTTAGCCTATTCTGAGATGAATGAATTTATGGCTTTGGATTGGGTAACTGAGGAGAAGGAATAGTAGAGTCTATCTAAATTCTGAATGAAGAACATCTGCAGTTGACCAAGTAAGGTTCAGCAAAACGATGCCAGACAGTTATAAGATAAATAGGTATAGTCTGAAATTCCTGTAGATAAGAAGGAGTTAAACATGAGTAGGGGCTATCAAGATATACAATGTATGAGGGTTTGGATTGGAGGATATTTCGGTCCGATTAATTTTGTTGAAATGGATTTTGAAGATGAAGAAGTTATTTATACTCATATAGATGACCATGATTCAAGGAGTGAGCTAGAATTAAGTTTTTCAGCCTCTCAATTTAAACACGATTTAGAAAATTGTAGACTGCTTGAGTGGGACGAAGAATACATAAATCCATACGTTCTAGATGGCACTCAATGGTATGTAGACATTCTATTTAAAAGAAATGCGCCGTTGAGAATTGAAGGTTCGAATGCTTATCCAAAAACATTTGACCAGCTTTGCAGTGCTATTTCAGAAATTATACAGGCTGATTTTATCTAGTCGACTAGTTGGAATGAGTTATAAAATAAAAACAGCCACTCTAATGAGTGACTAAAATAAATCTGAGTGTGTGCCAGTATCAATCAAGGTCAAGCTTAGAATATCATTTTCTATTAAATAGATTAGGAGCCAATCTGGTTTAATATGGCACTCATAATATCCGGAAAAATTTCCTGTCAGCATATGATTTTGATGTTTGTCTTCAAGTGGGATACCTTGGCTTAGTTTCGTAATAATTTCTTCCAACAAACCCAGATCGTATCCACGTTTCTTCATTAACTTGTAGCTTTTTTGAATTTGTTCGTGAACTTTATTTGATATATTATTCTTCATCCAATGCCTTAAATAAATCTTGGACAGTTGCATAACTTAGTACATTTGGATCACGTGAAATCTTTCGTGCTTCTTCCATTGCCTCCAAGGTTTCTTGATTGTATTTTGGTAGCTCTACGGAAAATGGTAAACCGCCACGCAATACGCATTGGCGTAAGAAGATATTCACTGCACTGGACATATCTAAGCCCAGTCTTGCAAACAAGGCATTAGCGTCTTCTTTAACGGTTGTTTCAATTCTGATTTGAGTTGGACTTGTGGCCATTTGATACACCTCTTTCTTATCATATTTTACTACAAATGCATTACTTTATAAATTTATTAAGTAACAAAAGAGAGTTTTCTGTATTATAATTGTAAAGCACAGATTAAGAACTGATATAATGAGGTAAGAATTGTGGGCCTTTGATTTGAAATTCCATTGAAAGGGAAAGGATTGATGTATGATAAAACTAATAGCAACAGATATGGATGGAACCCTCTTAGATGGGAATGGTCAGATTGACCGAGCGCGCTTTTCAGCAATCTTGGACCAGCTAGATGCGCGTGACATCCCCTTTGTCATCGCTAGCGGCAATGGTATGGCCCGGCTCTTGAAATTGTGTCAGGGCTTTGAGGACCGCTTGATTTTTGTATCGGACAACGGGGCCCGTGTGGTTGAAAAAGGGGAAACCAGGGTGCGGCATATGTTGGACCGGGACCTGGTGGCAGCTATTCTGGACTACTTTAGAGGTAGTTGGGGAGAGGTGTGCTTGATGCTAGCCAATGATCAGACCATTTTTATGCAGGAGGGGGCCAATCAGCCCTTCGCAGGTTCTGATTTGCCGATTGCTCCAGAGCAAATGCAGGCTTTCTTGGACAAGGTGACCTTCCTAGCGGATTTGAGCCAGTTGCCAGCTGAACAGCCTATCTACAAGGCTGGCATTTGGGTGGAGGAAGGTAAGGTCGAGGTTCTGACCTCAGCCTTTAATCGGGCATTTGAGGGTAGGTTGACGGCTGTGACCAGCGGTTATGGCTCTATTGACATCCTGCCAGTTGGTATTCACAAGGCTTGGGGCATCGAGCAGGTCATCCAACCGTTGGGCATTACAATGGCTCAGGTTATGGCTTTCGGCGATTCTGACAATGACCTTGAAATGCTGGCGCAGGCAGGTTATTCCTACGCTATGGAAAATGCGACGGATAGGGTCAAGGCCGTTGCCAAATACCGCGCTCCCAGCCATTTGGACAGTGGCGTCTTGCAGGTTATCGAAGAATTTTTACAAACACACTAAAAAGCCAGTCAAATGAGTGGCTTTTCTTCATTCTCGCGGTAGCATTTTCAAGAAAAAATCGGTCATATATTGAGGAGATTCTTGCTTCCCATTTTTTATCCATGCTTGTGTAATTCCGAAGAAGGCATGCGAAAAGTAAATACTACGGTACTCGTTTTCAAGTGGTGATAAATCTTCTTTTCCCAAACGCTCGGACAAATCATTTGCGATAAGTAATCGGACTTTATTTATTAGAAAACTCTGTATTTCTTGAGTACCATTATGGGTCAATAAGGATGAGAGTAATATTTCTCGGTAGAGCAATTCAAAAATTTCTAAGAAAGAGGACTGTCGATTTCCATCATAGCGATCAAATATGGCCTCTAACTTGTGAAATAAGCCTTGTTGGTAGGAGTCAATCAATTCATACTTATCCTTATAATGGGTATAAAAACTTGAGCGACTAATTCCTGCTGTCTGAGCGAGATGAGTGGTTGTAATCTCGTTAAATCCTTGAGTTTCTAAGCAAGTCACCATTGCTTCTAAAATGGCTTGACGTGTCCGTTCTTTTCGATTATCTGTTCCCATATTTTCTCCTTTTGAACATTTTTAGACACATTGTCCAAAAAATGATTCTTATTACTTGATTTTAAAAATGATACTTGTATAATATATTTTATCAGTTTTTGGACAGGATGTCTAAAGGAGTTTCTTATGTCGGAAAAAGTAAAGAATTTTTTCAAAAAACCAATGACCTTGATCACCATTCTCGGTGTTTCCTGTGTCCCAGCCTTATATAACATTAGTTTCCTAACCTCTATGTGGGACCCTTACGGGCGACTAGACCAGTTGCCTGTGGCAGTTGTCAATCAAGACCAGTCGGCGAGCTTTCAAGATAAAACCCTCACCATTGGTGATGATATGGTGGATAATATGAAAGAGAGCAAGAGCCTGGATTTCCACTTTGTATCAGAAAAAGATGCGGAAAAAGGCTTGGAAGAAGGGGACTATTATATGGTCATTACCCTACCAGAAGATTTATCGGAAAAAGCCTCCAGTCTCTTGACGGATCAGCCTAAACCACTAACGATTTCCTATCAAACCTCCAAAGGTCACAGCTTTGTTGCTTCTAAGATGGGTGAATCAGCTATGGAGAAATTAAAGACATCTGTTTCAGAGACGATTACTGAAACCTACACAACTGCCGTTTTTGATAGTATGAGAGAAATTCAAAATGGCATGGTCGAGGCGGCAGATGGTAGCCAACAATTAACAGATGGTGCTACTCAATTGGAATCAGGCAGTCAAACACTCTCAAATGGACTGACTACTTTAACGACTTCGGGTCAAGCACTCGTGACAGGAGCAAACCAATTGGCCACTGGAGTAGTGTCTTATACAGATGGAGTCAATCAGGCTGCAACGGGAAGTCAAACACTGACCAGTGGCTTAACCACCTACACAAATGGGGTAGCTAGTCTTGCTTCAGGTGCGGAGCAATTAAATGCCAATTCCTCTCAGCTCATCGCTGGAGTGGGACAATTGCAATCAGGAGCAAGTCAGGTTGAACAACTGGTAACAGGGGCCAATCAATTGCAGACAGGCTTGGAGCAACTCGCTAGTTCAACTAGTTTGTCTGCTGAACAGTCTAGTCAGATACAAGCACTCTTGACAGGGCTTCCACAGTTGCAGGCGGCCATCAATCAATTAAATGATAGCCTATCAAGTATCGGAGGACTTACAGTAGATACAAGCAGTTTATCCAATCTCTTGACAGAGATGGGGAGCCAAACTCAAGGATTGTTGACAGCAGCGCAAGCGGATAAAACAGCCAGCATTGAAGCCTTGCAAGCAACGGCTACCTATCAAAACTTGACAGCTGATCAGCAAGCTGAATTGGTTGGTGCCCTTCAAAATTCACCTTCGACAACAGTGACATTAGCCCAAACGATTCTGGGTCAATTGTCGCAACTCAGTCAAGCCCTATCAAGCTTGCAAAGTCTTTCTGGCATGGCAACACAAATGAGCCAGCTACAATCAGCTGTCGGTCAGATCAACACGGCTGCCAATCAAGCATTGCCAGGCGCCACAACAGCCATTGAAAACCTATCAAGTGGCTTGAGTCAGGTCAACACCGCCTTGAACCAACAAGTTCTACCAGGAACTCAAGCCTTGACGAGTGGTGTGAGTCAACTTCAAACGCAATTATCAAATGGAGCAAGTCAGCTCATGTCAGGAGTAACAGCCTATACCGCTGGTGTTTCCCAATTAGCAGCAGGTGGAGCCCAGTTGGTTGCAAACAATAGCAGCATCCAATCAGGAGGTAGCCAGTTAACATCAGGATTGGCAACCTTAGCATCCAACTCCAGTCAACTTGTCAGTGGTTCAGGACAACTGGCTTCTGGTAGTCAGCAATTGATTTCTGGTGCAGAACAGTTGGCTAGTGGCGGTCAAACCCTTACAAGCGGTATTTCCAGTCTTCGTACAGGTAGTGAAACCCTAACGAATTCACTCAGCTCAGCCAGTCAACAACTATCAGTCGTCTCTGTAGAAGACAAAAATGCACAAGCAGTTTCTCAACCAGTCACCTTGGAACACAGCGACCAAGATGATGTGAAGACCAACGGTGTCGGAATGGCTCCTTATATGGTATCAGTCGCACTGATGGTTGTAGCCTTATCAGCGAATGTTATTTTCGTTAAACATCTTGATAATCGTTCCTACAAGAATCGTTGGGATTGGGCTAAAGGGAAATTGTTACTGAATGGTACGATAGCCAGCCTAGCAGCAGTGATTCTGTACGGTGTTCTTCGCTTGATTGGAATCGATCCAGCTCATCCTATGGCAACCTTGGGATTAATCCTCTTAGCCTCTTGGACCTTCATGGCCCTCGTTACAGCCCTGGTGGGGTGGAACGATCGTTTCGGATCCTTTGCCAGCTTAATTCTCTTGTTACTAGAGCTTGGATCAAGCGCAGGTACCTACCCAATCGAACTTAGCCCACGCTTCTTCCAAGTCATTCAGCCCTATCTTCCAATGACCTATTCTGTTTCAGGACTTCGTCAAACCATTTCAATGGTTGGAAATAGCAGTCATCAAGTTTGGATGCTGAGCCTCTTCTTAATAGGCTTCATGGGATTAGGTCTCTTGATTTATAATCAGAATAATGAATAATTAGAAAACCAACTGCTCCATGTGTTGAACAGTTGGTTTTTCAGTTAATTTTGATTGGTAATAGCACTTTTATCGGGGTCGTTGTGGGCAATCCGACTGGCTGCTGCCGCAGCAATGGCACAGACAATGTCGTCTAGGAAGGTATGACAATGTTGGCCATCCTTGCTATTAAGTTCAGAGATGATGCCAGGCTTGGACTTGTCCAGAAAGCCATAGTTGGTAAAACCGATAGTCCCGTAGAGATTGACGATGGAGAGACCGAGGATTTCATCAATTCCGTAGAGTCCTTCGTCATTCATGAGGACGGATTGAAGGGGTTGGGATACCAAGCCCTGTTCAGCCAATTTGTCTATTTCAATCCCCGTCACGATAGCATTTTGTACCTCGCGTTTTTCTAGGACGGCCTGAACATTTTCCAAACACTCCGCAAATTCCAAATCAGGAATGTATTTGTTTTGCAGGTGCATGACCAATTCGGCAATGCGCTCGAGTGGTACGCCACGTTCGTCTAGTAGGGTTAGTGCTTGTGTTTTCATCTTATTAACGTCATTTAGTTTTTCTTTTATTACTTCGTTAGCTCGGTTTGCCTAACCCCAGTTATGCCTACACCTCGCTGCCTAGTACTAAAAGTAAACTAAAAGACTTTACCTCCTTTATTCATTAGGGAATTATTTTCCTTCCAAGATTGATTGTACCGTTTGTGGCGGTGATGGTCAATTTATTTTTGCTGTCTTTATTGCCAACGGTAAGACTCTGCTTGTCGTCAGTCACCGTCACCTTTTGGTCTTTGTAAACATCCTCTGGGAAAATGCCGAATTCTTTGACGGTGCCTTCAACATGTCTTATCCAGACGTCGTGACCAACGTTCAGTACAATCTGCCTGTCATCAATATTGTCTTTGCTAATACAGAGTACGGATATATTAAGAATAAATACGAGGACACCAACAAACACCTCTTCGGTACAGACTTTATTGATGTTGATTATGCCAAAATTGGTGAAGCCCAAGGTGCCGTTGGTTACACTGTTCGTCGGATTGAAGAAATGGACGAAGTCATGCGCAAGGCGGTTGAGGACAATAAAAACGGTAAAACGGTCGTCATTGATGCCAAAATTACCAAAGAACGTCCAATACCTGTAGAGTCCATGAAGTTGGACCCAGCTCTCGCTTCTGAAGAAGAAATCGCAGCCTTCAAAGAACGCTACGAAGCAGAAGAATTGGTGCCATTCCGCATCTTCTTGGAAGAAGAAGGCTTGGAAAGTCACACTGTTAAAAAATAAAGAAGAACAAGACGGCTTTTAGCACGATTAAGAAAGATTTTAGATGAAGAGCTTGGCTTAGTTGCCTGGCTCTTTTTGTTGCTCAATTAAATGTCTAGCCAGAAATAATTTGTCCTTCTTTACTATTTCAAAAATTTTTTAAAAAACTTGTGAAAAATTTAACAAAAAGACTTTACAAAACAAAAAACTTAGTGTACAATAACATTGTGAAAAAGTTAACAAAATGATTAACGGAATTTTTGGAGGAATATCATGGCTGATAAAAAAGTAGTATCACCAGAAGAAAAATTGGCAGAAGCTCGTGCACACGTTGATGAGCTTGTACAAAAAGGGCTTGTGGCTCTGGAAGAATTTCGTCTTCTCAATCAAGAGCAGGTTGACTACATCGTTGCGAAAGCGTCAGTAGCTGCCTTGGATCAACACGGCGTCTTGGCTATGCATGCCCATGAAGAAACTGGTCGCGGTGTCTTTGAAGACAAGGCGACTAAAAACCTCTTCGCCTGCGAACACGTTGTGAACAACATGCGTGGTGTCAAAACTGTTGGCGTGATTGAAGACGACGAAGTAACTGGTTTGACCTTGATTGCTGAGCCAGTAGGGGTTATCTGTGGGGTTACTCCAACAACCAACCCAACTTCAACAGCCATCTTCAAATCATTGATTGCTCTTAAAACACGTAACCCAATCGTCTTTGCCTTCCACCCATCTGCACAAGAATCATCAGCACACGCGGCCCGTGTTGTCTATGAAGCAGCTGTAGCAGCAGGTGCACCTGAAAACTGTATCCAATGGATTACAAAACCATCGATGGAAGCAACTTCAGAGTTGATGAAGCACGACGGTATCGCAACAATTCTTGCGACAGGTGGTAACGCAATGGTGCGTGCAGCTTACTCTTGCGGCAAACCAGCACTTGGAGTAGGTGCGGGTAACGTTCCTGCCTATGTTGAAAAATCAGCAAACATCCGTCAAGCTGCTCATGATATCGTCATGTCTAAGTCATTTGACAACGGTATGGTGTGTGCTTCTGAACAAGCGGTTATCGTGGATAAAGACATCTATGATGAATTCGTGGCAGAATTCAAATCATACCACACTTACTTTGTCAATAAAAAAGAAAAAGCCCTTCTGGAAGAATTCTGCTTTGGCGTGAAGGCTAACAGCAAAAACTGTGCAGAAGGAAAATTGAATGCGGACATCGTAGGTCGTCCAGCTGCATGGATTGCAGAGCAAGCTGGCTTCAAAGTACCAGAAGGGACCAACATCTTGGCGGCTGAAGTGGCTGAAATCGGTGAAAAAGAGCCATTGACACGTGAAAAATTGTCACCAGTTATCGCTGTCTTGAAAGTAGAAGGTCGTGAAGAAGGTCTGGAAGCAGCACGTCAAATGGTTGAATTCCATGGTCTTGGACACTCAGCAGCTATCCACACAGCGGATGCAGATTTGGCAAAAGAGTTCGGTACGCGTGTAAAAGCTATCCGTGTTATCTGGAACTCTCCATCAACCTTCGGTGGTATTGGTGATGTTTACAATTCCTTCCTTCCATCTCTTACCTTGGGATGTGGTTCTTATGGACGCAACTCTGTGAGTGACAATGTAAGTGCTCTTAACTTGCTCAACATCAAGAAAGTAGGAAGACGGAGAAATAATATGCAATGGTTTAAAGTTCCATCAAAAATTTACTTCGAACGTGACTCCATTCAATACTTGCAAGTAATGGCAAATGTTGAGAAAGTCATGATCGTAGCTGATGAAGTCGTTGTGAAACTTGGATTTGTTCAACGTGTAATTGAACAATTGCAACTTCGCTCAAACAAAGTCATGTACACTGTCTTCTCAGACATCGAACCAGATCCAGATATCACAACAGTTGAACGCGGTGCAGAGGCCATGAAAGCCTTCAAACCAGATACAATCATCGCTATCGGTGGTGGTTCTGTAATGGATGCTGCGAAAATCATGTGGCTCTTCTACGAGCAACCACAAGTGGACTTCCGTGATCTTGTTCAAAAATTCATGGACATCCGCAAACGTGCCTTCAAATTCCCAGAATTGGGTGAAAAAGCAAAATATGTTGGTATCCCAACCACATCTGGTACCGGTTCAGAAGTTACGCCATTTGCCGTTATTTCTGATAAGAAAAACAACCGTAAATACCCACTTGCTGACTACTCATTGACACCAACCATTGCCATTGTTGACCCAGCATTCGTTATGAGTGTGCCTGACTTTGTAGCAGCAGATACAGGTATGGACGTATTGACTCACGCAACAGAAGCATACGTATCAACAGTTGCCAATGACTACACAGACGGTTTGGCTCTTCAAGCCATCAAGTTGGTCTTTGAAAACCTTGAAAAATCTGTCAAAGAAGCAGATTGGGAATCTCGTGAGAAAATGCATAACGCCTCAACAATGGCAGGTATGGCCTTTGCCAACGCCTTCCTCGGTATTTCTCACTCAATGGCCCACAAACTTGGCGGACGTTTCCACACTGTTCACGGTCGTACCAACGCTATCTTGCTTCCATACGTTATCCGTTACAACGGTACTCGTCCAGCTAAGACCGCTACATGGCCTAAGTACAACTACTACCGTGCGGACGAGAAGTATCAAGACATCGCTAAAATGCTTGGACTTCCAGCTTCAACACCAGAAGAAGGTGTGGCATCTTACGCGAAAGCAGTTTACGAATTGGGTGAGCGTATCGGTATCCAAATGAACTTGAAAGACCAAGGTGTTGATGAGAAAGAACTCAAAGAGTACTCTCGTGAATTGGCGCTGCTTGCTTATGAAGACCAATGTACACCTGCTAACCCACGCTTGGCCATGGTTGACCATATGCAAGAAATCATCGAAGATGCGTATTACGGCTACAAAGAACGTCCAGGTCGCATCAAGTAATGATTTTCGTCATGATCCGTCGTTAAAGCTCCTTGCCTAACTTCAGTTACGCCTGCGTCGCTTTGCCTCGCCTCATTTAGAAAATCATTCCTTGATGATTTGGGATATCTTCGTTGTTGACTAGGTGAACTTGAATTCAACCGTCACCTTCGCCGCCTAGATTCTCTTAGGAAAAACTGATTTCAAAACTGAATAGGCTTAGTCTTCGTCTATCTGCCTAGAAAGACTTAGGGCTAGAACGGTTTCGGTAATCTATCTAGGTTCGTTTAGAAAATCGTTCCTCAACAACCGTTGTATAAACAAATGGACCAGCCTCCAAAACTTTCTCAAACACCAGTTTACACAAGGTAGGCTGGTGTTTTTGGTTATTGAGGAAATATTTATATTATGATATACTAAAATAAAAACAAGGAGGCCTCCTATGGCAGAATTAACCCCTTTAGCCTGGACTTTTGTCCGTGAATGTCCAGTGCCAGCTGATGTTTTTGAGATTTTATTGCCGGGTGAGGAGCCCAAGGCTGCCTATGCAACCATACGAGACAGTGCTATTTTTACCAATCGTCGCTTGATTGTCCGTGATGCACAGGGGCTAACGGGTAAAAAAGTAGAGATGTACTCGCTCCCTTACAGTTCTATCAATATGTGGTCAACGGAAAATGCAGGAAAATTCCTAGATTTCAATGCGGAAGTTGAACTCTGGACTAGGGCAGGTCATATCAAGATAAATCTGAAAAAAGGAATTGATATCAGACGCTTTGACCGCTTGATTGCGGAAGCCATTTTATAAGGCAGGATAGGAGGGGGAAGGATATGAAGAAGCAACTTGGTTTTATTTTAATTGCCGTAGCTTGTCTTGGGGCACTTTATCTTTTATTTGCTGGGGACTGGCTGCTGGCTGTTAAAGATGGTATCGATTTTGACACGCTCAGCAGCCTTCGACTTTTGAGAGGGCTAGCCTATCTGTCCCTCCTCAACTGGTCTTTCTTCGGAGGCTTGGCCTTGTTGAAGGACAAATAAAGCCTGAAAACCGAACCGCTGTTCGGTTTTTTCTCAAATCTTTCCAATTTTCTGTCAATTTATGGTAGAATAGGGGAAATAGATTTTTAGAGGATATTCGCCCATGACTTTAGTTTACCAATCCACCCGAGATGCTAACAACCGTGTTTCTGCCAGCCAGGCTATCTTGCAGGGCTTGGCGACAGACGGTGGTCTCTTTACACCGCTTTCTGCACCAGCAGTTGACTTGAATTTTGACCAGCTCAAGGACGCTTCCTACCAAGAAGTGGCTGAGCTGATTTTGTCGGCTTTCTTGGATGATTTTACCGCAGATGAGCTGGATTACTGTATCACCAATGCCTACGACAGCAAGTTTGACACACCAGCCATTGCCCCAGTGGTAAAACTAAAGGGCCAATACAACCTGGAGCTCTTCCGTGGTTCGACCATTGCCTTTAAGGATATGGCTCTGTCTATCCTGCCTTATCTGATGACGACGGCCGCCAAAAAGCATGGTCTGGAAAATGAAATTGTCATCCTGACCGCGACTTCTGGCGATACTGGGAAGGCGGCCATGGCAGGTTTTGCGGATGTGCCTGGCACCCGTATCGTGGTCTTTTATCCACGTGACGGTGTTTCCAAGGTGCAAGAGCTGCAGATGACGACCCAGACTGGTGATAATACTCATGTTGTAGCTATTGACGGTAATTTTGATGATGCCCAAACAGCGGTCAAATACATGTTCAACGATGTGGACTTGCGTGAAAAATTGGCAGCAAAGAAACTACAATTTTCATCAGCCAACTCTATGAACATCGGCCGTCTGGTGCCACAGATTGTCTACTATGTCTACGCCTACGCTCAGCTGGTCAAGACTGGCGAGATTGCGGCTGGCGACAAGGTCAACTTTACTGTACCGACTGGTAACTTCGGAAACATCCTGGCTGCCTACTATGCCCAGCAAATTGGCCTGCCGATTAACAAACTGATTTGTGCGTCCAACGACAACAATGTCCTGACTGATTTCTTCACGACCGGTGTTTACGACAAGAAACGCACCTTCCGCGTGACGACTAGCCCGTCCATGGACATCCTGGTATCGTCTAACTTGGAGCGCCTGATTTTCCATCTCTTTGGAAATGATGCAGCAAAAACAGCTGAGCTTATGGATCGTTTGGCTACAGATGGCCAGTATGACATCCAAGGGGCTGACGCGTCTATCCTATCTCTCTTTGATGCCGCCTTTGCGACGGAAGAGGAGACAGCGACGGAAATCAAGCGTGTTTATGAAGAGTCAGACTATATCGAGGACCCACACACGGCTGTTGCCTCCGCTGTCTATAAGAAGTATGTGGAGAAAACAGGCGACCAGACACCGACAGTTATCGCCTCTACAGCTAGTCCTTACAAGTTCCCAGTTGTGGCAGTCCAGTCTGTGACAGGGGAAACAGGTCTATCAGACTTTGAGGCGCTGGCTAAACTCCATGAAATTTCAGGTGTTGCCTTGCCACCGGCGGTGGACGGCTTAGAAATAGCTCCTGTCCGCCACACAACAATCGTTGCAGCAGCGGATATGCAGGTCGAAGTCGAGCGTTATTTGGGAGTATAATTGGAATATTCAAGGAGTGGGCAAAAGCCTAGACTCGATTTTTATAGTTCATGTCAACATCTCAGCGCAGTGGTTGATTGGCTTTCACAGTTTGGGGAACTGTGAAAGGTTGGAAATAAGGATTGCGTAGCAAACCTCATTTCGTTCGCGTTTTACGCTCCGGATCAGACCTAATGAATGATGCGAACTTTGTTCGCTCTATTTTCAACCTCCAAAGGTTCCCCAAACCGTTGGAGCTGTGCGGGGGTGGGCAGACGAACTCTTCTTAGCTTTGTCGAGTTCTTGCCCACTCCCTTTTTCTATGCCTTATGAAAAAAATTTATAAAGAAATAATCTCTATTGCCCTACCTGCCATGGGAGAAAATGTCCTGCAGATGCTGATGGGAATGGTAGATTCCTACCTGGTGGCAGGTCTGGGGATGGTTGCCCTGTCAGGTGTTTCCGTCGCCAACAATATTCTGGCTATTTACCAGGCCCTTTTCATCGCCCTGGCTGCTGCTATTTCTGCACGTCTGGCCCAATCCAGCAACCAAGGTGAGCAAGTGGTCGGAACCAGGATGACGGAAAGTCTCAAATTGACCCTACTTGTCAGCGGTATTTTGGGTTTAGTCGCTATTTTGGCAGGCCCTAGCTTGCTGGCTCTATTGGGAGTAGAGGCAGCGGTCGTAGAAACGGGCGGTCTCTATTTGATCCTAGTCGGCGGTGCTGTCGTTTTTCTAGGTCTTATGACCAGCCTCAGCGCCATTCTCAGGTCTCTTGGTAGGCCTGCCCTCCCCATGTATGTCAGCCTCTTGAGCAATCTCCTCAACATCCTGCTCTCCGCTTTCGCCGTTTTTGTGCTCCATGCCGGCGTGGCTGGAATTGCTGTCGGAACAGTTCTATCTCGTCTCATAGGTTGCCTGCTCCTTTGGTCGCAGTTGCCAGTTCCCCTGGCAGAATGGACCTGATCCATGGATAAGGATTTGGTCAGACTTGCCCTACCCGCTGCTGGAGAAAGGCTGATGATGCGGGCGGGGGATGTCGTGGTGGTCAGCCTTATTGTCAGTCTGGGGACGGCTGTTCTAGCGGGAAATGCTATCGGGGAAACCCTGACCCAGTTTAACTACATACCAGCCATGGGACTGGCGACGGCCCTGGTCATCTTGACGGCTAGATACCGTAAGGATAAGACACAGGTTGCTCAATTGTTGCAAGCAGGTTTGTTCTTGTCCGTCGGCTGTATGGTTTTGGTTGCTGGATTAGCCTATTTATTTGGCCCGCAGCTTACTAGACTCTATACCGAAGACATTCTAGTGGCGGAAGCCAGTCAGACTGTCTTGTTTTATTCCCTGCTCGGTGTGCCGGTTACGGCGGCTACTCTGATTCTGACGGCTCTTTGTCAGGGATTGGGCAATGCCAAGCTCCCATTTTTTGCCACTAGTCTCGGCATGTGGCTGGTGCGGATACTTGGCGCCCTAATCTTGTTCAAGGTTTTCAAGCTAGGATTAGATGCCATTTGGATTGCGACTATCCTGGACAATGCCTTTCGGGCTGGATTTTTGTATATTTGTTATAAAAAATGGCTTTAGCTTTCTTTAAGCTTGAAGGGGTATACTATAGTCAAGCTAGAAATAGCGAAATCTTTTTCATATAATCTCCTGGAAAACAGTCGGCGATGGTCGGCTGTTTTCACATTTTCTATTGATTTAAAAAAGTGGTATAATAGAGCTGATTGACAAGGAGGCAGATATGACAGCAGTAGGAGCTTCGGCAGGAAAGATTATTTTAATGGGAGAGCATGCGGTGGTGTACGGTCAGCCGGCCATTGCCATGCCTTTTTCTGCTGTCCAGATTACTGCGACCGTTGCGGCCCAAGGGACTGCTCTAACCGTGACCTGTGATTTTTATCAGGGATTTGTCCACAAGATGCCCAAGATTTGGGAGAGTCTTAAGCACGCCATTCGCTTTTCCCTCTACCGCATCGGAGCACCGACCGACCCGGCCATTCATATCCAGATTAGTTCCACTATACCAGCAGAGCGGGGCATGGGCTCCAGTGCCGCAGTGGCAGTAGCGGTGGCACGCGCCCTCTTTGCCTACTACCAAAAGGAGCTGACCGACAGCGAGCTCTGGGACATCGTCCAGTCCTCGGAAAAGATTGCCCACGGTAACCCCTCAGGAATTGATGCAGCGACGACTAGCGGCAAGTTCCCCATTTATTTCGTCAAAAACCAGCCCATCCAACCTTTGACCCTCAACCTCCATGCCTATTTGGTCGTGGCTGACACCGGCGTTACCGGAAATACCCTTGAGGCTATCCTTGATGTTGCGACTCTTTTGGAAAATGAGCCAAAGGCCGTTCAGCTAGTGGAAGAACTAGGTTCTTTAACCCAGGCTGCTCGAGAGGATTTAGCCCATGATCAGGCAGAGCTTCTAGGTCAAAAGATGAGTCGAGCCCATGTCCTCTTACAAAAATTAGGCGTGTCAGACCCCAGCCTAGATAAACTGGTCAGCCTAGCCCAGACCCATGGAGCTCTAGGAGCCAAGCTGACCGGAGGTGGCCGTGGCGGCTGTATGATTGCCCTTGTAAAAACAGAACAAAAAGCCCAGGAATTGGCCTGCATCCTCGCCCAAGCAGGTGCCAAGCAAACCTGGATCCAATACTTAGGAGAATAAGATGAGCCAGAAAATCGGCATTGCCCGTGCCCATACCAATATCGCCCTGATCAAATACTGGGGTAAGCGAGACAAGCAACTCTTCTTGCCCATGAACTCCAGCCTGTCACTGACCCTGGATGCCTTTTACACAGATACCAAGGTGATTTTTGACAGCGATTTGACGGCTGATGAGTTTTATTTAAATGGAATCTTGCAAGATTCAAAAGAAATTTTAAAAATTTCGCGATTTTTGGATTTATTTTGCGAATATATAGGTGAGAGGACTTTTGCCCGAGTGGAAAGTCTCAATTTTGTTCCGACTGCGGCAGGATTAGCCAGCTCAGCCTCAGCCTTTGCGGCCCTGACCTTGGCTACCGCGACAGCTCTAGGTCTGAATTTGAGTCGAGAGGAATTGTCAACCCTTGCCCGTCGTGGTTCAGGCTCCAGCACCCGTAGCCTTTTCGGAGGTTTTGTCGAGTGGGATATGGGGACAGGTTCGGCAGATTCTATGGCCCATCCCATCGATGATGCGGACTGGGATATTGGCATGATTGTTCTTGCGGTCAATACAGGTCAGAAAAAGATTGCCAGCCGTGAAGGCATGGACCATACGGTCGCAACGTCCCCCTTTTACCAGGCCTGGATGGACACTGCTAAGGAAGATTTGCAGGCTATTAAGCAGGCTATTGCGGACCGGGATTTTGAACAGGTCGGTCAGATTACCGAGCATAATGGCATGAAGATGCATGCTACCACCCTGTCTGCCAATCCGCCGTTTACCTATTGGTCGGCAGATAGTTTGCTGGCCCAGGAGGCTGTTCGTCAGGTCCGTGAGGAAAGCGGCCTATCAGCCTACATGACCATGGATGCGGGACCAAATGTCAAGGTTCTTTGCAGAGCCAGTCAAATGGCAGAGCTGGTCGATGGCCTATCTCAGTACCTCCCCAAAGAAAAAATCATTACCAGCCTACCAGGTCCTGCGGCCTATGTTCTGACAGATGAGGACTGGCAAGGCTCCCAGCAGGCATTTGAAGAGAGGTCTTAGGATGCAGGTACAAGTACAAGCACCAGGCAAGCTCTTTCTGGCAGGGGAATATGCGGTGGTCGAGGCTGGTCAGCCAGCTGTCATTGCGGCAGTGGACCAGTATCTGACCGTGACCGTTCAAACGTCAGACCAGGCCAGTATTCATTCTAGCCAGCAGGCAGACCTCTATCTGCCTTGGAGCCGTCAGGGAGCGACTATTGTTACCCATGGGGAAAATCCCTATCCACTGATTACGATGGCCATGCAGGTGACCGAGGTTTATCTGCGGACCAAGGGCTTGACCTGTCAAGGAGCTTATGCCCTAGGCATCCAGTCAGACCTGGACGACCAGGTATCAGGTACCAAGTACGGACTGGGTTCTTCAGGTGCGGTTACGGTGGCGACGGTCAAGGCGGTTTTGGCCTATTACCAACAGTCAGCTGAGCCCCTCTTGGTCTACAAGTTGGCTGCCCTGGCCCAGACCCAACTGGGCATGACCGGTTCCTTTGGTGACCTGGCAGCTTCTAGCTTTGGGGGACTTGTGGCCTACCATTCTTTGGACCGGGCTTGGCTTTTGCAGGCAATGGTAGAGCAGTCCTTGGAGGACTTGTTAGTCTCTGATTGGCTGGGCCTGAAGATTGAATCCATCCAGCTACCCGCTCCCCTGCAACTCCTGGTTGGTTGGACGGGGTCGGCGGCCTCGACTGACAGTTTGGTCCAGCAGCTGGAAAGTCAGAAAAGCCAGGAGCAGAAGGATCGTATCCATAGCCAGTTTCTGGCCGACTCAAAGGCCTGTGTGGAGCAGTTTATCCTGGCCTGTCAGACAGGACAAGTGGCAGCGGTCAAGCAGGCTGTGGCAGAAAATCGCAGGCTCTTGCAGGATTTTTCGGCTGATATGGGCCTGGTCATCGAGACGCCTATACTGAGTCAACTGGCTAATCGGGCCCAGGCTTATGGGGCGGTGGCCAAATCCTCAGGTGCAGGTGGAGGTGACTGCGGCATCTGCCTGGTAGACAGTAGGGAACAAAAAGAGATCATTGAGATGGCTTGGCGACAAGCCGGGATTCTTCCACTCCAACTAAACATCGCCATGCGTGAATAAGGAGATTTTATGTATTATTTTGGACAATTTGGCTTGGATCGTAAGGACCAGCATGTGGGGCTGGCCAACCAGCAGTATAGTAGTCAGTCGGCGTCGGACTTTGCCCAGACTCGTTTTGTGCACCATTCTTTGCCAGAGCTTAAGCTGGAGGATGTGTCCCTTGCAACCAGTGTGGCTGGTTTGGATTTTGCCCACCCATTTTTCATCAATGCCATGACTGGCGGAAGTGAAAGGACTGGGAAAATCAATCAAATGCTGGGGATTTTGGGGTGCTTTGGGAAGATTCCGCTGGCGTCGGGCTCTGTTAGTGCGGCCATTAAGGATCCTTCTGTGGCGGAGACCTTTTCTGTCATGCGTCGAGAAAATCCTCACGGAATCATTTTTGCTAACTTAGGTGCCCACCACGATGTGGACAATGCCAAGCGGGCTGTAGATTTGCTGGAGGCCAATGCCATTCAGATTCATGTCAATGCTCCTCAGGAGATTGTTATGCCAGAGGGGGACCGAGATTTCTCTATGTGGTTGAAGAATATCGAGATCCTGGTGCGAGAGCTGGATGTGCCTGTCATTGCCAAGGAAGTTGGCTTTGGTATGAGCCGGGAAACGGTGGCAAAATTGGCCTCGGTTGGTGTCCAGACAGTTGATATTTCGGGGACTGGTGGGACGGATTTTGCCAAGATTGAGAATGCCCGTCGGGCCTTTCATGATTACGACTACCTGGAGGGTTGGGGCCAATCGACGGTGGTATCTCTGGTGGAGGTCATGTCTCTGCCGGCTGACCGTCGTCCTCAGGTCATCGCCTCAGGTGGTATTAAAAATCCGCTAGATATTGTCAAAGCCCTAGCCCTTGGTGCTGACCTGGTCGGGATGTCCAATCACTTCCTGCAATTTGTAAAAGACGGCAAGGCAGACCGCCTGGAAGAGGCCATGCAGGCTATCGACCGCTACCAGACACAGATTGCGGAAATCATGACCATGCTGGGTGCTAAAACTGTGGCAGACTTGAGAAAGACCGACCTGATTCTAGCACCGGCTGTGCAGAATTGGTGTCAGGCACGTGGTATTGACTGGACGGCCTATGCAAGACGGTCAGCAGAAAAATAATACTCTTAGAAAATCATCTTATCCTTGTCGAGAGCCTTGGTGACTGAAAGACTCGGAGGGAGATAGGCTAGATTGATTTTTATGGAATATAATAGAATAGAAAGAGGAGCACCTGGCTGAGGTGCTCCTTTTACAATCTTTACTCTGCCAATTGGCCTGCTTGCAATTGGTACATGCGTTGGTAGGTGCCTTTCATGGCCAAGAGTTGTTCGTGGTTGCCCGACTCGATAATCTTGCCCTTGTCCAAGACATAGATGCAATCGGCATCTTGGATGGTGGATAGGCGGTGGGCGATGGCAATGGTTGTCCGTCCTTGTCGCATTTTTTCCAGGGAATACTGGACAGTTTGCTCGGTTTCGGAGTCAATATTGGCTGTGGCCTCATCTAAAATCAGGATTTTAGGCTGGCTGGCCATGGTGCGAGCAAAGGCCAGCAATTGACGTTGTCCAGTTGAGAAGGCGGAACCTTTTTCGGTAACCAGGTGGTCATAGCCGTCTGGTAATTTTTCGATAAAGGGAGCAGCGTCCACAAAACGGGCTGCCTCCTCGACCTGCTCTCTACTGATATCCTGGTACATCTGGATATTGGAGGCAATGGTTCCGTGATAGAGGAAGGGGTCCTGCAAGACCAGACCGATATTTGACCGCAATTCCTGGGCAGGGAAGGTTCGGATATCCTGACCGTCAATCAGAACCCGCCCGGATTCAAATTCGTAAAAACGCATGAAGACGTTGATAATAGACGATTTTCCAGAACCGGTCGCGCCGACAAAGGCGATAGTCTGGCCTTTCTTGACCTGAAAAGAAACCTTGTCAAGGATTTTCCGTTTGCCGTCGTAGGAGAAGGAAACGTCCTCAAAAACGATATCTCCCTGGCTGATACAGGCTCCCTGGTCAACCTGCTGGGGTTCCTCAATGGTCTGGTCCATAAGGGTAAAGACACGACCGGCCGAAACCATGGAGGTTTGCAGGGTAGAGAAATGCTGGGTGACCTCCAAAAGCGGGTCGAAGAGGCGGTTAGCATATTGGATGAAGGCGTAAATCATCCCAGCAGATACAGTAGCGTCTGACCAGTCCAAGCCGAAGTAGCTAATCAGCAGGGCATAGGTCAAAATCTTAATCAGCGATAGGGCAGGACGGAGGAAGAGACTGTCCAGGGCCATAGACTTGCTAGCATAGGCCAGGTGTTCCTGGTTGATAGCCTCAAATTCCTCAGTTAGACGTTTTTCCTGAGAAAAGGCCTGAATAATCCGGATGCCCTCGATAGACTCTGCTAGCTTGCTGTTGATGTTGCTGAGGAGACTGCGTGTCTTAGCGACGACAGGAGCGGATTTTTTGCGGTAAAGATTGACCAGGATGAAGATGACGGGCAGGAAAAGTACCAGCATGGAGGTCAATTTCCAGTCCAGGGCAAACATGGTATAGAGAGTAACCACGATGACAAAGAGGGCTGAAATAAAGCTGGATAGGATTCCTGAGAACATCTCTGAGATACTCTCTGTGTCATTGGTCAGGCGAGACACGATAGAACCGCTCGGTGTTTGGTCGAAATAGGCCATGCCTAGAGATTGGACCTTGCCAAAGGCATCCCGACGAATATCTCGGACTACGCTATAGGAAACCTTGGCAAACCAAATATTGCCTAGATACTGAAAGAACATCTGCACCAGATAAAGCCCAAAGTAGGCAGCCAGAATCATGGTCCCAGACTGGGAGATATGGCCGATATAATTGTCAATAAAGTGGGAGGCTAGAAGGGGAATGATGCTGCGAACAACAGTCGTCAGCAAGAGAAAGGTCAGGGCTGCAGCAGTTAGGAGCGAGTAGGGTTTGAGATAGGATAGGAGGCGCCAGAAAACGCCTTTTTCTTTTGATTTAGCTTGCATTTTCTTCCTCCATTTCCAGTTGTTGCATCATGTAGGTGTCGTAGTACCAGGCTTGATTTTCCAAGAGTTCCTGGTGGGTACCCCGCTCGGCGATTTTTCCGTCTTCCATAACCAAAATCAAGTCAGCATGGACTACAGCTGAGAGCCGGTGGGCTGTGATGATAGTGGTCTTGTCCAGACGGCTGCTCTTGATATTTTCGATAATAGCATGTTCTGTCTTGGCATCGACTGCTGATAGGGAATCATCCAAAATCAGGATGTCAGGGTTGAGAATCATGGCACGGGCCATGGCTAGACGTTGTTTCTGCCCACCAGATAGGGAAATCCCTTTCTCACCGACCATGGTCGCAAAGCCGTCAGGCATGTCTTCGATGTCTGCATAGACATGGACAGTTTTGGCCGCCTCTTTGATGTGCTGCAATTCCAAATCAGGGTCGCCAAAGCAGATATTGTCCGCAACACTGGCCGCAAAGAGAAATTGGTCCTGGGGAACATAGCCCATAAGGGCACGCAGGTCTGCCAGGCGGTAGTTTTTGATATCCTGCCCGTTTAGGGAAATAGCGCCCTGGTCTACATCATATTCCCGTAGGAGGAGCTTGATGAGACTGGTCTTACCAGAACCTGTTGGACCAACCAGGCCGATAGTCTGACCTTTTTCAATGCTGAAGTGAATATCTTCTAAAGTAGGCTGCTCAGAATCCTTATCGTAAGAAAAGCGGTCGACCTTGTAGGAGATTTGTCCATTTTCTGGTGCTGACAGAGGCTTGCTGGCCTCTTTTACATCAGAATGAACATCCAGTAAACTCTGGATGCGGTCGTAGGAAACAGCACCACGCTGGGTAATATTAAAGAGGAAACCGATAGCCATGAGGGGCCAGACCAGCAGGTCCAGGTAAGTCATAAAGGTGACCAATTGCCCTAAGGTAACCTGGCCTTGGGCGATGAATTGGGAGCCAAAAATCAAGGTGAGAACATAGGAGAGTCCGACAAAGAAGAGGACAGCTGGGTCGAAGAGGGAATCGTAGCGCATGGTCTTGAGGTTTTGGAGGTAGGCTGCCTGGTTGACCTCTTGAAAGGCCTTGCTTTCCTGCTCTTGGTAGCCGAAGGACTTGGTGACTTTGATACCAGACACAGATTCCTGGACCTTATTGTTCAGCTCTGAAAAGGCAGCTTGAGAGGCCTTGAAATTTTCATGAGTGCGGCGGCCCAGATAGCTGGTCGTCATAGCCATGAAGGGCAGGGGCAGGATAGCTACCAGGGTCATTTGCCAAGAAATCAGAAAACTCATGGTTACCAGGGTCACCACAGCGGTCACAGTCGCATCGACGAAGGACATAACACCGCCTCCTGCGAGACGGGTCAAGGCATTGATATCATTGGTGGCATGGGCCATGAGGTCACCGGTCCTGTGATTTTGGAAAAATGAGGGCGACATATTCATAAAATGCTCAAAGAGGCGAGCCCGCATAATTTTTCCTAGACGAAAAGAGGTGGCCAGGATATTCATTCGCCAGACATAGCGGAGGGCGTACATGCCAAAGCCAGATAGGATAAGCCCCAGTACGCCCAAGAGGAGTCCCTGTCCTGTCAGTGCACGGCTGTCGATTTGGTCAATGATTTCTCCCATAATATAGGCCGGCAGCAGGTTGAGGAGACTGACCAGACACAGAGAGATAATGCCAAGGAGGTAGCGCTTTTTCTCTAGCTTAAAAAACCACCAGAGTTGTTTGACAATTTTCATAATCATCCTTTCTTTTATTTCATAGAGTTTGGGCAAAATAAAGGTTGGATATCCTTTCTAAGACTCCAACGGATAGTTCCTGTTTTTTGTTAGAGATTGAGGTAGCGTAGCAAACTCCGTTTATTCGCGTTATAGGCTCCGAACCGGTCATAACGAATGATACGGACTCTGTTCGCTCCCTCTCCAACTTCCAACAGTCTCTCCCCAGACTGTGGAGTCATACAGGTTATAAATGTACATTCCAGTGTAACATACTATTCAGAAAAAGGAAAGTAAGTAGCCATGAGGACTATTTTTTGAGATTGTCCTTGTCTTTCAGATAAACTGGAGAGGCGAACATTTCGAGGTCAATATGTCCTAGCAATTCCGTTTTCCTCTTATTTGTGGTAAAATAGGAGAAAATTTTATGAGGTAGAAACATGAAAGCAATTGTTACTGTTGTAGGAAAAGATAAGACAGGTATCGTGGCAGGTGTTGCGACTAAGATTGCGGAGTTGGGTTTGAATATTGATGATATTTCCCAGACAGTTTTGGATGAGTATTTTACCATGATGGCGGTGGTATCATCAGATGAGAAGAAAGATTTCACTCAGTTGCGTTCAGAATTGGATGCTTTTGGTCAGTCCTTGAACGTGAAAATCAACATTCAAAGTGCGGCGATTTTTGATGCTATGCACAACTTGTAAGGAGAGCGGTCATGGATATTAGACAGGTTAGAGAAACCATTGAGATGATCGAGGAACAGCACTTCGATATTCGGACCATTACCATGGGGATTTCCCTTTTGGACTGTATCGATTCGGATATTGATAAGGCTGCTGAGAAAGTTTACACCAAAATTGTAACCAAGGCCAAGAACTTGGTAGCGGTCGGTGATGAGATTGCGGCGGAATTAGGAATTCCCATTGTCAACAAGCGGGTATCGGTGACGCCTATTGCCTTGATTGGTGCGGCGACAGATGCCACGGATTATCTTCCCTTGGCTCATGCCTTGGACAAGGCGGCTCATGAGATCGGCATCGATTTTATCGGAGGTTTTTCAGCTCTGGTTCAAAAGGGTTACCAAAAAGGTGATGAAATCCTCATCAACTCCATTCCGCAGGCATTGGCCCAAACCTCTAAGGTCTGCTCGTCGGTCAATATCGGCTCGACCAAGACGGGCATCAACATGACGGCTGTGCGGGATATGGGGCGGATCATCAAGGAGACGGCGGAAGCTTCTGATATGGGGGCGGCCAAGCTGGTGGTCTTTGCCAATGCGGTTGAGGACAATCCCTTTATGGCGGGTGCCTTCCATGGTGTCGGTGAGGCGGATGTGGTCATCAATGTTGGCGTATCTGGGCCAGGTGTGGTCAAGCGTGCCCTTGAAAAAGTGCGTGGTGAGAGCTTTGATGTGGTGGCGGAAACCGTCAAAAAGACTGCCTTCAAGATTACCCGTATCGGTCAGTTGGTTGGTAATATGGCCAGTGAACGCCTGGGTGTCAAGTTCGGTATCGTGGACCTGTCGCTTGCTCCAACGCCAGCGGTTGGCGATTCAGTGGCACGGGTTTTGGAGGAAATGGGCTTAGAAACCGTAGGTACGCACGGAACGACTGCTGCCCTGGCATTGCTCAATGACGCAGTCAAAAAGGGTGGGGTCATGGCCTGCAACCAAGTCGGTGGCTTGTCAGGTGCCTTTATCCCTGTTTCTGAGGACGAGGGCATGATTGCGGCGGTGCAAAATGGCTCCCTTAACCTTGAAAAATTGGAAGCCATGACGGCTATCTGTTCTGTTGGTTTGGACATGATTGCCATCCCAGAAACAACGCCTGCTGAAACCATTGCAGCTATGATTGCGGATGAAGCGGCGATAGGGGTCATCAACCAGAAAACGACTGCGGTCCGTATCATTCCACTTGGAAAAGAAGGAGACATGATCGAATTCGGTGGACTACTTGGAACAGCTCCTGTCATGAAGGTCAATCAGGCTTCGTCTGTGGATTTTATCAACCGTGGCGGACAGATTCCGGCACCGATTCATAGCTTTAAGAACTAAAAAACGTAGACCGATTGTCACAAGCAGTCGGTTTTTTGTTATACTAATAGTAAGAAATGACAAGGAGAAAAACGAATGGCAGATGTAAGATTATATATTTCTCGTCACGGGAAAACCATGTTCAATACCATTGGGCGCGTGCAGGGCTGGTGTGACACACCGCTGACCAAGGCTGGTGAGGAAGGAATTCGTGAACTGGGCTTGGGGCTAAAGGATGCGGGTATTGATTTTAAGCTAGCTGTTTCTAGTGACCTGGGGCGGACCGTTCAGACCATGACCATTGCCCAGCGTGAGTTGGGAATTTTGGGGAAAATCCCATATTACCAAGACAAGCGTATCCGTGAATGGTGCTTTGGTAGTTTTGAAGGCATGTACGATGCTGAGCTTTTCCAAGGTGTCCTGCCTCGTTTGAAAGGGACAGTTGATGCGACGGGTATGTCCTTTGCGGAAATCGCAGCAGGTATCCAAGAGGCAGACACCGCTGGCTGGGCGGAATCGTGGGAGGTTTTGAGCAATCGTATCTTAACAGGTTTTGAATCCATCGCCCAAGACTTGGAAAAACAAGGCGGAGGCAATGCCCTTGTGGTCAGCCACGGTATGACTATTGCAACCCTGGCTCATCTGTTGGAGCCAGAGCGTGGTGCTAATGTCTTTCTCGATAACGGCTCAATCACCGTCCTCAAATACGAAAATGGCAAGCTTTTAATTGAAGCAGTTGGCGACCTATCCTACCGAAAACGTGGAGCCGAGTTGATTGCCCAAGGGAAATAAAGAAATGAAAACATGTATGTCATACGTTTTTTCTGATGTGTGACATACATGTTTTTTATATATGAAATCTAAGTTACATCATTTTAACTCTTTCCTGCTGAAGATAAAGTAACTCAGATAGAGATATAGTATAGTAGCCATAAAGCTAACACTCATGGATAGCCTTGAAATATTTTCCCCTTGTTGGAGGGAAAGGAATAGAAAATAATCTGTTGGTAATTTCATATGGAGTAGGTTACTAGTAATGAGGTTGGAGATATTGTCAAAAAGAAGGCTAATTAAACTAAAGGCAAGATAGGCTTGATTGACCTTATTAGACTTGACAAATATCAGGATGGACAACAGAGAGATACAGATAAATAAAGGTGTCTGAACAATGAAACTTTGTATTATCGCAGCAAAATCAACAGGATCACCTAGAAGTAAACCAACACTGCTACTCAATAAATAGGCTAGAAGGATATAAGCGAGATCTAGGACAAGGGTTGCTAAGACTTTATAGAAAAATACTCCTTTTCTTGTTTGTTGCTTGATAATAATATGATTGATGGTACGGTAAGTAAAATCTTCTCCAAAGAACAGGTTTGTTGGGACGATAAAAAATAGTGTGATAAATTGAGAAAGCAATTGAATCAGAGAGCTAGTGAAATCTTCGTTGCCATGTAGCAAAAAAGCGGATAAAAAGGACAGGAAAGCCAAGACTCCCAATGAAACCGTTAATCTCTGTTCTTTTTGAATCTTAAATAAATCAGCTTTAAAGTAATGTATCATGCTCTTCTCCTTCTTGAAGCAATGTCAGATAATAATCTTCAAATGACATTTGTTGTTTAAAAAATTCTTTGACCTCAATCTCATGGTTTATCAAGAGATGAATGAGGCTCATAACATTCGTATCTGATGACAGACTGATATAATCCGTATCTATTTTGTAAGCGATGCCCTGCTCTTCAAGGATAGTAAAGGTCTTAGGATGGTTGTTCGTTTGTAGATAGAGTTGTTCTGCTAAGGTTTGTTCAAGTTCTCGTTTTGAGAATTCTTTGACAACAAGGCCTTTATGCATAATAATGTATCGATCAACCACCATCTCAAGCTCCGATAGGATATGACTGGAGATAAGGATGGTCATCCCATATTGATTGCGAAGATTTAAAATAATGCTTCTCATTTCTTTGATTCCAACAGGGTCAAGACCATTAATCGGTTCGTCTAGGATTAAAAAATCAGGCTTATCTAGAATAGCTAAGGCAATAGCTAAACGTTGACGCATTCCCAGTGAAAAATCTTTGGATTTTTTCTTAGGATCCACATCTTCTAAACCAACAATTGCTAATGCTTCTAAGATTTTTTCATCAGCTTGCTTAAGGTTTAACTGTAGAGCCATGTAACGAAGATTATCGATCGCAGATAAATTGGGTTGTAGAGCAGGGGATTCAATTAAAGCTCCAATACGACAATTTTTTGAGCTAGTAATGGTACCAGAAGTTTGGGAAATGAGGC
Organism: Streptococcus sp. A25; assembly: GCF_043674095.1. Classification (NCBI taxonomy): domain Bacteria; kingdom Bacillati; phylum Bacillota; class Bacilli; order Lactobacillales; family Streptococcaceae; genus Streptococcus; species Streptococcus sp. A25. Next base: position 1,810 of record NZ_JBIMJO010000015.1, on the reverse strand, counting down.
CAGATAACATTCTGAGAAGCGTTGTTTTCCCAGCACCATTTTCACCGACTAAGCCACATATTTCTCCTTTATTAATCGTTAAAGAAACCTGATGAACGGCCTTTTGTTTCCCGTATTGCTTTGATAATTCTTGGGTAGATAAGAGAGATGCCATAACTACCTGCCTTTCTATAAAAAAATGATAAATCTATGATATACTAGATTCAAAAGTTAGCAAATTTCGTTACATAAATGTAACGAGTGGAGAATATAATGGGAACTTACGGAAAAATTTTTAAAATCATTCGTGAATCAAAAAATATGTCTCTAAAAGAAGTGGCTGGGGATTTCGTGACACCTGCTCAGTTATCACGCTTTGAAAATGGAAAGAGTAATCTTTCTGTAGATACATTTTTTAATTGTTTGAGACGGATGAATGTGGTAGAGGGCGAATTTTCTACCCTCTACCAGTCCTACTTTCAGATAGATAATTTGTTTTCTTCAGAAGAATTTGTCCGTGCAGTTTATAGTCACAACGCTCAGTATATGGATGATAAAATTTTGTACCATCAAGCAGAGTATGATAGGGATGGTCGTCAGTTTGATAGGGTGATGGTCGCGGCCTTTCACATCTTCAAGCAGCAATGGTGCGATCCTGATTATGATGTTTCAGAGGATGAAAAAGCTATTCTATCGGACTATTTAATGTCCATAGATGATTGGGGGAAATTTGAACTCTGGATTTTCGGAAATTGTAGCAGAGGTCTTCCTAGCAAGATGTTAGAGGTGTTGGGAATGGAAGTTCTCAATCGAACAAAGTTTTATATGGACATCACAGAAAACAGAGACAATGTCTATAAGGTACTCATCAATATTTCGAGTAGTTTGTTAGATAGGGGAGAGGAGATTGCTGCGATTCGCTTTCTCAAAATTCTTGACTCTGTCAATATCATGGAAAAGAATATGCGAGATCGTTTGCTGCTTAAGCTCCTAAAAGCACGCTTGTCCTACATGAATGGAAATGATGGTGGCCTAGAAATAATGAAGGAATGCCTGCATATTGCCAAATTTTTAGATTGCTATGATTTAATCCACCAGGTCAATAAGGAAATTGAGAAAGTTACAGATATGTAATGAATTTTAAGCGGCTCGTCATTTCCTGTAAGATAATACTTGTGAGTTTTACAACTTTACAAAACAATGTTTAGAAATTGTATTCACAAGAAAAGTGCTTTTAGAGAAGAGATGGTTTTTCGCTAATCAAGGCAGTTTTTTGAGGGAATACTAACTGTATTTTGAAAAAAACGAGCGGTGAGAAGCTGAAAAACTAGCCTTAGCTAGAAGTGCTGAACTGTGAATACAGTTTCTTAATTATCTTGGAGGGAATAATGATGAAGAAATTACTTGTTTTAGGTGCTCTTGCAATGCTAGGTTTTGTAACTTTTGGGCTTCTAACAACTAATAGCAGTTCAGCAAGTGCTGAAACGGAGGACAAGGTAGTTCTGTTTGGGAAAGTCGATTTTTCAGACGATGAAGAACAGGACACGGATGAGGGAAGGGAAGAAGTAGCGACGGAGAGCGATGATGCTAGCTGGCTTGAGAACTTTATCACGACACATAAAACACCATTTTCTAAAACAATCAAGAAATGAAATCAGGGATATTCTCTGATTTTTTTCTTGATTTATATATCGAGATGCGATACACTTTATGTATCGAAGTTCGATGTATCGTAGTGCGAAAGGAGTTTTATGGGTTCTGTTGCAAAGTTTTAAATCTACTATCAAATAAGGTAGAATAATAGAAAAAGATAGCAGGAGGAATGACGATG
>NZ_JBIMJO010000014.1:0-64553 GCF_043674095.1 Streptococcus sp. A25 | reverse complement strand
AAACTAGCCAATCAAAACATCTTGGACACTAGAAGAGAGGGGAAAATTATATATTATTTTATAAAAGATGAGGAAATTAGAGATTTTTTTAATCAACTAGGATAACAATGGATACTTACGCTGAATTAGCACCTCAACGAATGTTAGAAGCTGTGAGTATTTATCTTGATCAGATTGCTGAACTAACGCAATAACTACTCTACCATTCACTCTACCTTTTGCTAAGGAATATTACAAAAACGTTGATATATAAACGTTTCTAACAGCTAAAATAGACAATACTTAATCTTTACTGATGTGAAATAGGGATTCACTACACGTCAATTGGCGGTAGAAACCTTGATTTTATGCGATTTTTGAAATTATTATTTTCATTACATTGCAGTACAAATCAGTCGAATCACTACCTTTTTTGAAATAAGTTTTTGATTCGGATAAGTAATAAAACCCACTGGCTAATTAAGTCAGTGGTTTTTTGAGTGATTAGGAAGAAGTGAAGTTACGGATTAACAAGATCTATAATAATAATTTCTGGGCGATTAAAGAATCTTGGTACTCGTGTAGATTCTTTGGCCAGACCCCTGCTTACAATAAAATACGACTTTTCAACTTCATATAAACCACCGGCATATTTCGGAAAAAAACCTTGATTAGGCGCAAATACACCATTAACCAAATAAGGCACTCTCCATTGTCCTCCATGCGCATGACCAGATAACACTAAATCAAATCCATACTTTTGATATGTATCAATTAGTTCTGGCCGGTGCGCTAGTAAAACTTGAAAGTCAGTGCTTATTTGCTTCCCTTTTATGTCTTCAAGTTGGTCTAGCAAACTCCCACTAGCATCATACTTTTGAAAATATTCAGGATCATCAATGCCTGAAATAGTGATGGACTGCCCCCTTACATCAACTCTACTACTATTTCCAGATAATACGACCACATTCTGCTGTCGCAGATGTTCTAACATCTGTTCATATCGATTACTCCATATTTCATGATTACCTGACACATAGTAAGTATGATTAAATTTACTTAGCCCGCTCAACAATTCTAGAGTTTTTCTGTCAGAAAGTTCATCATCAAAAATATCTCCACCTAATAAAATGATATCTGGCTCTTCTTTCTCTAATGTTTCCAAGATTTGTATCTGATTTTTACCGTAATTTGATGAGTGTAAGTCAGTAATTAGAGCAAGTCTGATTGGCTGAGATATTTTGGGACTAACAAGCCTGTAATGAGTTACTTGAAGCCGACTGTCAAAACCTAAAGCAAGAAAAATTAGGATACAAATAAAAACAAAGCATCGTGGCTTAATATTTTTTAGTTTTTTCATTATTCGAACTATTTTACCAAATTTCTGTAACGAACAAACATTTTCAAAAGGTTACTCAATAATAATATCAAAATATTTTGTATCAACTTCTTTTGGAGCAACGTAACTAATATTTCGTTTGGCATTGAAAATATCAGATTCTTCCAATGATGTAGAGAGTCCGCTCCAAGGTTCTAATGCGATAAAGGGACTCTGATTTGTAGTTGACCAAATCACTAAATATGGAAAATCATCAAATGCAATCGAAAGAGTCTTCTGATGATTTTTAGATTTCAAAGTTACCTTTCGTGATGCTAATTGATCCAATGTTACGGCATCGTACTCAAACAGTTGATAGGACAAGTCCAAGATCTTTTGATTTTCCAAGAATGGCCGGCGGTCTTGCAGATCAAGTAAGCCAGTTTCTGGAAAACTTCTAGGTACTGTACAAGATTCTACTTTTTCAAATTCTAAATAATAGTCTTCATAACTCTCACCATCCAACAAGGGACAATTAAAACCTGGGTGACCCCCAATAAAGTAAGGTAGCTTTCTATGTCCCTCAAGGTTTTTCACCCGATATTCAGTTCGAATTGTATTGCCAAGTAGTGAGTAGTTAATGGAAAGCTCAAATTCAAAAGGGTAATTTTTTACGGTTTCTTCGTTTGATGAAATAGAAAATTCTAAAGAGTTTTCAGTACTATTTACATTTTTGAACATCATTTTTCTCACAAGTCCATGCCTTGGAATTGTGCCTGTAAATGTCGGTCTTTCTGCAGGTTCATAGATAGCCCAATCATTTCGTAAACTTCCACAAATCGGAAATAGAACTGGTGCTTGACCGCTCCAATAGGTCGGATCGCCTTGCCAAAGATACTCGATACCATCCTTGTCTTTAATAGAAATAATTTGCCCACCTAATTCAGAAAATTGTACTGTTAAGTTCTCGTTTTTTAATTCGAGCATAAAAACTGCCTCCCTTATATGAAAACAAGGATGCTAACTTGAGCTAGGCATCCTTGTATTAGTTTTATTCAACAACCTGTGTTTCTGCTACTTTTTTATACCAATAAGCACTTTTCTTTGGATAACGTTCTTGGGTCTCAAAGTCAACATAGAACAATCCATATCGTTTCTCGTATCCATTTGACCAAGAAAATACATCCATCAAGGACCAGATGAAATAACCTTTAACATTGGCACCATCTGAGATAGCATCTGAAATCACTTCTAAATGCTTTTTCACGTAGTCGATTCGACCATCGTCATAGACTGTACCATCTACAAACTCATCTTTATAGCCTAGGCCGTTTTCAGTGATGTAGATTTTCTTATAGTTTGGATAGTCATTTTTTACACGCATGATTTGATCATAAAGGCCTTGCGGATAGATAATCCAATCCCAGTCCGTTTTTGGAATATCAACTGGAGACTCTCTACGACCGACTCCTTTGATTTGATACTTAGAACTTCCCTTTTCCCCTTTACCATTATGGATAATCTCAGTTTCTCCATCATGAGCTCTCATCCAATCACTCATATAGTAATTGATGCCCAAGAAGTCGTTCAAATCTTTTGCGGCATCTAAGGCAGCGAAGTCTTCATCACGAAGGTCTAATTCTCCACCATTTACTTTCAGAATATGTCGAACGCCTTCAAGCGTTTTTTCAGAATAGTAACCCAAGTATGTAGCATCGAGGATAAATTTATTGTGAATAATATCTTCAAGTTCCGCTGCACGAACATCGTCAGGATTGCTTGGATCATAAGGATATTTCGTTGGCAATGCGTGTACAACACCAATTTCTCCACTATAACCAGCATCCTTGTAGAGCTTAACTGCCTTGGCATGTGAAACCATCATATTGTGGTGAGATTGGAATACCTTAGCTAAGTCATACTGAATCCCTGGTGGGAACTTCCCAACTAGATATTGCCCATCACCAATTGGACCGATTTCATTAAAGGTTGTCCAGTAATTAACTTCAGGGAATTCTTTGAAGCAAAACGCTGCGTAATTGACGAAGTGTTCAATGTTATCTCGGTTTAGAAAGTCACCATTAGAATGCAATGTTTCAGGCGTGTCAAAATGATGAAGCGTTACAAATGGTTCTACGTGACGTTTATGGCATTCCGCAAATAATTTATGGTAATACTCTACTCCCTTTGAATTCACTTCTCCAAAGCCTGTTGGGAAAATACGAGACCACGCAATTGAAATACGAATGCCGTTTACCCCAAATTGTTCACTTAGTTCTAAATCAACTGGATAACGATTATAAAAATCAGAAGCTGGTTCCGCAGTGTACCAGTAATTATCTTCTAGATACTTGTCCCACGCAACACGACCTTTTCCATCCGTCTGTGTAGCACCCTCTGCTTGATATGCAGCAGTTGCCCCACCAAATATAAAATCTTTCGGTAATGTTTTAACCATATGCCTACCTTCTTCTATCAAAAATAAATAAAGGGGTAGGAGTTGGAGATGATAACTCCCTCCCCTTTTGATTAAGAACCTGTATTCACAAGTGAAGTGCTTGTATATAAGAGATAGTTTTTCGCTAATCAAGGCGGTTTTTTGAAGGAATACTGACTGTATTTTGAAAAAAACTAACGATGAGTAGCTGAAAAACTAGCCTTAGATGGAAGTGATGAACCGTGAATATAGGTTTTAAAACTGTTGTTTGACAAAGTCAAGAGCACCTTGACCATCACGTGTGAGTTTAATGTATTGAGCCCCTTCAGTTTTGGCAAGTTTAATACCCAATGCATCGGTTTCTTGTTTAATGTCATCGTAGTTTGATGCTACTTGAGGTGCAAGGATGACTAATTGATACTCTGGCAAAATCTCACGGTGTGCCCCATAGCTTCCTGCTGTAGCTGTAACTGGAACACCATATTCTTTTGCAGCTTTAGTTAGAGCGTTGGCAAGCAATCCACTTGTACCACCTCCTGCACAAAGTACCAAAACATTTGTTTGTTCAGAAATTTCGGTGTCGACTGCAGCTTTTTCAAGGATAGCATCCGCCTTGGCTGTATTGAAGTTAGCTGCCACTTTCTCTTTCAAGCTATTTTCAACTTTCCCTGATTGTTCTTCAGCGAGAATCTGCTCATCGTAAACTTTCAAGAATGGATAATAGATAAGTACATCGACAACTACCAATAAGATAGCTAGTGCAAAGGCAAGTGGAGCAAAGTTTGTTCCCATTACAATCCCCAATGGTCCTGGAGTTGTCCATGGCAAGTTAACGCTGAAACTGTTCATTTTAAGCGTATCAACAAAGAATTTGAAAATCCATACGTTAGCAATTGGAGCTAAGATGAATGGAACAAAGAATACTGGGTTGAGTACAAGTGGTGCACCGAACAAGATCGGTTCGTTTACACCAAAGAAAGTTGGAACAACTGAAGCACGTCCAATTGCTTTATTTCGTTTAGACTTAGTCAACCACATAAACATGAATGGCACAACCAAGGTAGCACCTGTACCACCCATTGTCACAATAAACATTTGAGTACCTGAAGTCAGGATTTTGTCCGCATGTTGACCCGCCTGTAGAAGCTGGAAGTTGGTTTCAATATTGGCATAAGTAATGGCTGCAATTGCTGGTTCCACAATAGATGGACCATGAATCCCTACAAACCAGAACAAAGCATAGGCACCAAAGATAATTGTAATACCAACATAACCATCTGCGGCTGTAAACAGAGGCTCAAATAATTTCAGAATCGCCTCAGCAACGTTTGTTCCAAGGAATTGACGTGTAACAAGATCAATTCCATACAAGGCAAATATAGACAATGCATATGGAATCACATCTTTAAATGCCTGGGATACGTTCGGTGGAACTTCATCTGGCATACGAATGGTGACATTGTTTTTCACACAGACCTTATAGATATTAACCGTAATGAAGGCTGCTAGAAAGGCTGTCAAAAGTCCCTTAGTTCCCATGTAACCATTGGCAAATCCACCTTCAATACCATCAGAAGCCAGTAATAAGAAACCTGAAATTGAGGCAATCATGGTTGCAATGAAGTTAATCTGATTGGTTTTTGGCAATTGACGGTTAAACGCATCTGTCAAAGATTTTGCAGTCGTTCCTGCAACTAAGACAGCTACAATACCCATTGTATAACCGTAAGGTTTCATGATAGCCGCAACTACTTCATCAGACCAAGAAAATCCAAAGATATTAGGCACGAAAGCCACCAATAGGAAGATACTTGAGAACAAGATAACCGGCATAGCTGCGATAAAACCATCACGGATAGCCCTTAAATAAGGGTTTCTCGAAATCTTTTCAAAGAAAGGCTTCCCTTTCTCAATGAATTCAATCAATTTATTCATTATTTATCACCTCGTTTGTACAGTTCAATCATATGACTCATCATATCTTTCAATAATAATGTGGTCATGAGATGGTCTTGACCATGCATGAGCGTCACACTAAAGGCTAAATCCTCACCAGCCGCTTCTTTCTGCAACAAACTTGTCTGAGCATGGTGGGCTTCAACAATACAAGCATTGGCAGCTTCAACTAGTTCTTCTGCTTTTGCGTAATCGCCTTTTTGAGCAGCAGCCAGTGCCTCCATCAAACGAGAACGAGCATCGCCAGCGAATGCAACAATCTCAAAACCTAATAAAGTAATTTCTTCTCTGTTCATAATATGAACCTCCTTTTAAAATTGAATTGATTTACAATAACCGTTGAATATGTAATACAATATAGAACCTTTCACTATCATTTACTGGCTCATCAACTAATGATGTAATCATCTCAAAAATCTGACTTCCAACCTGATGGGCTCTTGGATTCTGGAGCTTGATGTACTGTTCCAGACTAGCAATCGATTCATTTGACTGATGGGATCTATCTAAGTAATTCAGAAAATAGGACAAATGAATCATAAAGCGATCATAAAAATTGCTATTTTCTTTAGAGCGTTTAATCCCATTTTCTATCAAAATTTGTTCAACCTCAGCAATAATTTTCTTACTGATGTCATGTTCTTCACTTGTGGGATGAATCGTTTCACCCTTTGCATTGATTAAGTGAAGTGCAATTTTACCAATCTCATCATTTGGAAAATCATTTAGCAACTTTTCACGAAACATAGCTAAGGCTTCACGCGCCATTTTATATTCCAATGGATATTCGGCTGAAATATTGGGTAGCTTACTTTCTTGATAAGTATTCTTTAAAACCGCCTGATAGGCACAATAGATATGATCTGTCAGTGTCACATAGAGATATTCTTGTACAGGGTAATGATACGTTGCTACAAGATGATTGATAACCGTGTAGGTTGCTGAAATAAAATCTAAGGGAATATCTTTTAATAAGGTTAGAAAATTTTCTTTGGCTTCATCATTTTTTAGCGAAAAGATATTTTCTATCTTATCCTTAACAATTAAATCCCCTTTCTTCTTTTGAAAGGTTATACCTAATCCCATCACGACTGCCTGTTCCCCATGTTCATTTTTCACCAGTGCAGCGTTATTATTTAGTGACTGTATAATCCTAAACATAAATCCCTCCTATATTTTTAAGCAAAAAAAGACTACAAACAAACCGAGAATATTCTACTCTCAAATCCATTTGTAGTCTTGCCTAATCGAATTAGTTACAATCCACTCTATTCTTGCTGATGAGATTATTATAGCATATTCTCAGAAAATGTAAACCCTTTCTTTTAAGAAAATGGTTATTTTTTCAATTATTTTTCTAGCCAAGAAGTTGCTGTTTGAGACAAGACTGCATCAAGTCCCTCAATATTTTCACGACCAACAGTACGTAACCATTCACGTGCAGCTTCTTCACCTTGTTCAATATAGACTGGCACAACACCTGCCCATGTTGCACGACCACAGAGAACACCGTTAAATTTAGCACCTGCTTCATGTGCAAACACCAAAGTATCTTGGAAAAGCTTAGCAGAAACACCTGCACTTAGATAAATGTATGGCAAATGAGTTGATGCTTCTTGTTGATGGAAATATTCAGCTGCTTCTTCTTTTGTATAGACGACTTCCCCTGTTCCAAAGCCTTCTACAAAATTCATGTTTACAGGTACTTCTACCTTGAGAACATCTACTCCAAAACGTTCATCCGAAAAGACTTTCATGGCTTCATTTACTTTTCGAGGTTTGACTTTTGCAAATTCCACACTAGTATTGTCCTCAATCGTTTCATCATAGCTCAAAATTTCCAAGAAGAATGGTAAACCTTCAGCCTGACATTCTGAACCCAAGCGTTCAATATAGGCATGTTTTTGAAGGTTGACATATGGATCACCATCAACGTCATAGTAGAGTAGAAACTTAATCGCATCTGCCCCTTCTTCTTTTAGTCGTTTTACAGACCACTCTACTAGGCAATCTGGTAATCGACTAGTAGAGCTGGTATCATAGCCAGTTTTTTCATAAGCCAAAAGCAAACCGCACTGTTCGTCACGGGCGCGTGATGCTGGCAAACCAAATTCAGGGTCTAACAGAATTGAGGAAGAAAACTGTGTTAATTCTTCTGAAACTAGTTTCTTTAGTTCTTCCATCTGCTCCACAGTAGGTTCTTCTGTCTGATGTTTTGCCATCATTTTTTTCAGGGCTCCACGTTGGTCAAAAGCTAAAGCTGAAATAATACCTGCTTCATTGCTTACCTTTTCCATGTATTTTCTTTTGTCTGCTGTTACTACCATATTATACCTCTTCGACTTCGATTTGAGAATACAACGATTCTGCATTATCTAAATTGACGTAACCTGTCTGTTCTTCCTGGGCATTTAACATGCCTAAAACATTAGCATTTTTTAATAATTCTGCATCAGGTAAAGCATGTACCAAACCTGCTGCAATACCTGCAACAGTTGAATCTCCTGATCCTACTGGATTGACGACTTTGATTTTTGGAATTCTGACACGATAGAACTTGTCATTGTGCTTAGCAAAAGCCCCCTTTGCTCCTAATGAGACGACTATCCACTCAATTCCTTGAAAAAGTTGACCAGACAAAACTGATTTCAACTCTTGAGTATCATCAGTAACTTCTTTACCAATCAGTTGTGATAACTCCTCTGTATTCGGCTTAATAACTGTCGGCTTCTGCTGGCTTTCTAAAACGTTTTTCAGCGCCTCGCCAGAACAATCCAGAACAACAGCTACACCGAATTTTTTACAAAGTTCTACAATCTCAACATAATAATTGCTAGCAAGTCCCTTAGGCAAACTTCCTGAAATGACAACTACATCTACGTTGTTCAGAATAATTTCGAGGTGTTCGATAAAATTCAAGGCTTCATGTTCTTGAATAGTTGGGCCTTGTTCTAAAATCTCCGTCTGTTTGCCATCATGAAGAACCGCAATACAGTTACGTGTTTCGCTCCCAATTTCCACAAAGGAGTTTTTAATAGCATTTCGAGTTAGTTGTTTCTTGACATAGCTTCCAATCTCACCGCCAATAAAGCCTGTTGCTACAACATCTTCACCGATTTGTTTCAAAACTCGTGTGACATTGAGCCCCTTGCCTCCAGCTGTTTTTTGAACTTTTTCTACTCGATTGACCGTATCCAAATAAAAGGTATCCAAGTGATAGGCAATATCAACTGACGGATTTAAAGTGATTGTCAAAATCATGTGAGCCTCCTAGTCGTGGTATTCTCCACGATCCCACTTTTCAAGAAATTCAGTAAAGAACTCTGGATTAGCCTGCTCTTGATTGAGCGTTTCAACTGCAGCAATCTTTTCAATCAAACGTTTGTTTGCTTCAGTTGGCTTATATTCTGCTTTAATGAAGGCTTCAATGATGTCGCACATGAGCAACTCACCTGTAATCTTTCCTCCAAAACCAATGACGTTGGCATTTAACTCTTCCTTAGCGTAAAGTGCGGAGGTCATATCACGAACCAGGGCTGATCGAACGCCAGGTACCTTGTTTACAGCATTGTTGATTCCAACACCTGTTCCACAAATACAAATACCCAAATCTGCTTGCCCGCTCACTACTGCTTCACCAACTTTTTTACCAAAGATTGGGTAATGAGTACGAACATTGTCATAAGTCCCAAAGTCCAACACTTCATATCCTTGATTTTTCAAATAATCTACCACAGCAATTTTTTCATAGGTTACAATGTGGTCACAACCGATTGCAATTTTCATCTCTTATTCTCCTTTGATTACAACAATTAGCACATTTTATTTAGCATATCGACACGAATTTGGTGACGGCCACCATCATACTCACCTTCAACAAATCCTTTAACGATATTTTTAGCAATGCCTTCTCCTACAATCTCACTACCAATTGTAATAATACGCGAATTGTTGTGTCCTCTTGTCATATAGGCAGAGCGTTCGTCTGAAACTTCTGCAGCGATCATGCCTTTGACTTTAGTTGCGGTCATAAATGGACCAACACCATAAGCATCAATCACAATGCCAAGATTTCCTTCCTCTTGATTAACTTCTGCAACTACTGCCAAAGTTGTATCAACAAAATCACTTCCATCACTGACATCTTTAAAGTCATATGATTTTTCTAGCAAATAATCTTTAATAACGTCTTTTAGTTTTGAACCCGCTGGATCAGCACCGATAATGATTGTCATAACCTATCTCCTAACAAAAATAGAAAGTTGTAGCCATATTTGGCAGAAAATCTTTGTTTTGCAAAACTTAGAAAAGCGTTTTCGCTTTTTATGTTTAAATTATACAACCAAATAAACATAAAGTCAACATATTTTGTTTTATTTTTGTTTATTTTTTTCGTGTGCAAACAAAAAACCAACATTTTGCTGTTGGTTTTGATAACTTTATGATTTTGTAGTGATAATTTCGATGTGATTACTTAATAATTGGTAATTTTCATCCTTTGCATTCATATCGGTCACAAGGGCAGTTACATCATTCAAATCACAAAAAGAAGTAAAATCATCTTTTCCAATTTTCGAGGCATCTAGCAGAAGATATTTTTCTAAAGAATGTTTAATGGCAATATTTTGCGTATAGGCTTCGGCTAGGGTAGAGGTCATGACATCAGTTCCCTTAAGTCCGTTACCTGAAAAGAAAATCTTGCTGAATCGCATTTTTTCTAAGCTTGTATTGGTAATTTCTCCTACAAAAGATTCTGTCACTTGACGATATTCTCCCCCCAAGAGAAAGACTTGAAACTCCTCGGTCTTCTTTTGAGATAGGATGGTAAAAACAGGCATACAGTTGGTGATGACCGTTAAGCGAGGATTTTTAATGGCCTCAGCCAGAAAGGCCACTGTTGTTCCTGGACCTAAAAATACCGTGTCTCCATCTTCTATCAGTTGTGCAGCCCTTTCTGCTATCTCTTGCTTGGCTTCCTTATTCTGAATGTGTTTCTCAGAATGGGAATATTCCCGATATTGAAAAGCCTTATTACTTCTAGCACCGCCGTGAATTTTTGTTAAGACACCTTGCTCTTCCAATTCAATAAAATCACGTCGAACAGTCATATCAGTAACATTTAGCAATTCAACAATCTCAGAAATTCGAACTGTGCCTTTTTTGTTTACCAATCGTGTAATTTCTTCTAGTCGTTCTCGTTTATTCATGTTTAATCCTTTGTTGTTTTTTTACATTATATCAAAAATAAACAAGAATATATTGGAATTTTGAACATTTCAAACCACCCATTCGATAATATAATGCGAATTACTGTTCCTAGAAGAATTATCAATTAGAAAATTAACTACTTTTTAAACTCCCTCAACCGTTCCTGTCCAAACTTCATCATCTCTTCCTCTACCTTACTCCATTTTCCAAAGAGACACTCTTGTAACACTTCTGCTACGGAACCTTCATCTGATTCAGAATCATATATACAAGTTCTATCTCTTTGGTAAATTTGAATTCGTTCAAAGAGTTTCTCACTTTCTAACTCCCTCAAGTTATCCACCAAGTTCTCTACAATCCCATCATGGTGTTCTTTTGGTGTTGCTCTGGCCTGATTGGAATCGATGGCATAAAGTTCTTCGTAACGAATCAAGGTGCTGAGATAAGAAAGCTCTGGTTTGGTACCAATTACAGCTAAAGAAACTTGGTAACCTTTAGAACGGAGTAATTGAGCAGTCTGACGAGGAACTTGAGTGGTACGCAAAGTCCCTTCAATCAGCAAATGATAACCCTGCGTGCTGAGTTCGTCAACCAACTGTTCTACCATTTTTCCTGCAAATCCCTTGGTATAGTCCACGCTGTCCTTGCCATACTCTTCTTGCAGGGCTAAGTAGTTGGGATGCTGAGAACGGCAGCTATCACCATCAATGATAATGATATTACCTTGAAATTCCTTTTGCATGATACGATGAATAGTCGTCTTACCAGCCCCGCTTTGTCCTCCAAGCAAAATAGCTTTCGATCGATCTGGAATCATCTTTCCTCGGGTTAAAGCCCGAATGGTTCGCTGTAAAGCCTTCTGAAAGTCAGCCTCACTAAATTCTTCCAATCTCATTAAGCCACCACCCGATGATGCACCATCTCTAACATCCGCTCAATACCATCTAAATAACCATTGTAACGCTCGATTTCATCGAAGGTATCGACAAGGTAAATTTTCGTATTGATCAATTCAGCCAAGTCATCACTCATCAAAATCCAAGGATTCGCTTCATCATCAAAAGCAATCTCTTGACTATCCTGATATCTATAAAGCTGTGATAAAATGGCTGCTCCTCGTTCTTTTATCACTTCTACTTTTAAAGTCAGATGGTAATCTTCAACAGGTGTTAACATCTTGTCCTCCCCTACAATATCGACATAAGAGATGTTAAATTTCTGACAAATGCGGTCGATAAGCTCTGTTGATACGGTGCTGGTGCCATTTTCATAGCGACTCAGGCTATTGCGTGAAATCCCCACCATTTTCGCAAATTCTGGTTGTGTTAAATCGTGTGTATGGCGTAGTGATTTTATATTGTCTCCAATCATAGCCTTTCCCCCTATTCTTAGTTTTATTGTAACACAAAACGCACCAAATTTGGTGCGTTATTAATCGGTTTTTTCACAAAATAGCTCTCGTGCTCTTTTTAAACCTACTTAGGCCTAAAACTCCTCCATCTCCACAAAGGAGGCAAGAATAATCTCTTCCACATGGTCCACTGAAAGAGTCACAAAAACATTTCCATCCAAGCGACCATGCAACACAGCCTGCTCGCTCATTTCTCTCACCAAATCTTGGACTGGGATACCTACTTCAGGCAAGGTCATCGGAATTTCCATCTCATTTTTGAAGAAATGGTAGGTTTTCTCAATAGCCTGTCTAGCCAATTCTTCATCTGAACCTTCTGTCAGTCCCCAAACATTGCGGGCATAAGTTGCAAATTTCGCATGTGTCGTCGGATCAGTATCAACACAGAATTTCATCCAGCGCGGTGTCAAGACAGCCAAACCAATACCGTGCGTAATATCATAATAGGCCGACAATTCATGCTCGATAGCATGGCAAGTCCAGCCGCCTGCACGTCCACTAGCAACCAAGCCATTCAAAGCCAGGGTCGAGGTCCAAAGCAAGTTGGCACGCGCCTCATAATTTTCTGGTTCTGCAAGAGCCACCGGACCATGTTTGATGGCCGTCTTCAACAAGCCCTCTGCAATGCTATCCTGAACATCCACTCCAACTGTGCGATTAAAATATTGCTCAAAAAGATGGCTCATCATATCCGCCGTACCAGCTGCCGTCTGCCATTTTGAAACCGTGTAAGTCAAGGTCGGATCTAAGAAAGAGGCCCGCGGAATGAGCTCCCAGCCACCTGTACCCAATTTTTCATTGGTCTCCATATTGGAAATCACAGCCCCACGGTTCATTTCTGTACCAGTTGCCGCCAGCGTCAGAATATCTACAATCGGAACTGCCTGGCCAATCAGGCGAGGATTTTTGACCAAATCCCAGGCATCACCATCGTAATAAGCTGCCGCAGCCATAACCTTACTGGCATCAACGACTGAACCGCCACCGACAGCCAAAAGCATGTCTAGGCTATTTTCGCGAATCAACCTTCCACCTTCACGGACTGAATCTATCCGCGGATTGGGCTCGACACCTGCCAGCTCCACCCACTCAAAATCATTGTCCTTCAGCAAGGCCGTAACCTTATCATAGAGACCAGAGCGTTTAATGGAGCCACCACCGTAGACCAAAAGTACCTTCTTGCCGAATTGTTCCAAGACCTCTGGCAATTCAGCTAAGCGGTCACGTCCGAAACGGATGTCTGTCGGAATCTGTAAACGAAAATTATTCATCATGTCTCCTTTCAACGACGAGAAATGTATAAATTAGTGAAAACGCTACACTCTTAGTATATCATTCTTGGCTCCAAAAATCAGCTGCTGTAGATAGGAAAGCAAAAAGAGGCCAAGACCTCTTTCCTATCCCTTACCTAAGCATCCGCTGGTGGGTAGATATAGCTAACCGTACCTGCCCCGGTAGTCGTCGGGTTAAACCATCCACGGTAGTTTCCAATGGACATATTACCATTAAAATTCGATTCCATCACCTGAATGGTCCCGTCTGCTGCTACGTCTGTCACATAAGCCACATGTCCATAGCCACCATCTGTCCATACGATAACGGCACCTACCTGAGGAGTTGTCCCAACCGTATAGCCCTGAGCCGCAGCACTTGCTGCCCAATCACCTCCATTGCCCCAATAGTTACCTACCCATGGCGCTAGCTCCTTTACACCCCAGGTACATTGGCCGACTGGATAGGTGTTGGCAGTATAATTGGTCGTTACAGCGGAACTATAGGTCGTAGAGGCTGTAGAGACCGTCTCCGAAATGACAGCGCTACTGCTATCAGCCACTCCAAATGATTGGTAGATTGGAGCTGGATGTTCTCCCAGATAGCGCGGACCATAGGAATCAGAGGTATCTGCACTTGCCAAGGATTGTCCCAGCATGGCCATACCTGCAACTAAGCTTGCAGCGATTCCCAATTTCAACTTCTTGTTTGCAAAAAATGTATTCATTTCAATACTTCCTTTCTTCTAGAACCTATATTCCCAAGCGGAACACATTTATATAAAAAATAAAGCTGCCGAGCTATAAAGGTGGGTTCTGATATTACCCTATCTATCCTAAGGCAGAAAGCTTGAAGAAGCCTTAAATAAATATGACAACTGTTACAGCTGACTCACAAGCAGATGACAAACATGTTATAATGGAAAAAATGATTGGAGGAAAGTTTATGAAACATATAATCTTGATTCACGGAACCTGGTGCGATGGAGCTGTCTGGGGAGAATTTGCCACAAAATTAGAAAAAATGGGCATCATTGTTCACACGCCTAGCCTGCGCTACCACGACTTACCCTATGAGCAAGTGATGGAAAAGGTTGGTGCCGTCAGCCTGACCGACTACGCTGATGATTTGGTTGCCCTGGTCGAAAGTCTGGAAGAGCCTCCTCTACTACTAGGGCATTCCCTGGGCTGTCTCTTGGCACAAATGGTCGCCGAGCGCACAGAAATCGCCGGCATGATTCTCATGGGACCTGCCCCTACTGCCGACATCTTTGCCCTCTATCCAACCATGATTCGTTGTTTCATCCGCCACTTCCTGCGCTGGGGCTTCTGGAAAAAGCCCATGCCACCATACAAGGATGAGTTTTTCACCTATTGCCTCAACGTCCAGGACCCTAGCCTCAAGGAGGATATCTTCAAGACCCTGGTTCCTGAATCCGGCAAGGTTTACACTCAGATGGCCTTTCCTTTCTTTGACAAAAGCAGAGCAGGCTATGTGGATTTCAGCAAGATTTCGGGTCCAGTCCTGGTCATCACGGGAAGCGAGGACAAGATGACCGTATCCGCCATCGCCAGAAAAACAGCTCAGAACTACGCCGAATCAGTGCTCGTATCCCTAACAGGAGCCGACCACATGTACGAATCCGGCAAATTCCAAGACAAAACCCTCTCTGTTATCCGCGCCTGGTTGACCGAGAAGAATTTCATCTGATTCCCCACACCAATTGCGCTTAGGTTTCTCAAAAATATAGTAGATTATTTGATGGTTTTAAAGTATAATAAGCTAGTACGTAAAATCAGAAAGTTCCGCAAGCATGAAGCAATCTATCAAATCAAACATCCGAAAACGAAAAATACAAAGACCCCTATGGAAAAAATTAGCCATTGGACTCCTGGTCCCCCTATTGGCCCTGGGACTTTGGTACTCTGTCAGTCTGGCCAATTACTATCTCCAAGCACATCTGACAGAAAGATTTCCCCAGCATGTGCAAGAAATTTACTTCATTCTCTTCGCCCTGCTCTATAGTGGCCTTGTTCTGATCCTGTCTTTCTCGCTCTGGCTCTGGTGGAAAGTCATTTTTGACGAAAAATTCACCTGGTGGAAACCAGCTTCCTTACTGGTCGTCTGGCTACCCGTCTTTCCAGTCTTCTACCTTGTTAAACAAGAGGCCAGACTGATTATCCCAAAGTCTCCACAGGTCATTTCCCACCGGGCCCTCAACGGTCCTAGCGCAGTTGAAAATAGTCTCGAGGCCTTCCAAATTTCCAGCAAAAGCAAGTTTGACTACATTGAAATTGACATCTGGGAAACAGCAGATTTGGAATATGTGGTCTTTCACGACCCTAATCTATCCGGCTGGACAGGGCTCCACTATCGGCCACACGACCTGCCCTTAAGTACTCTAACCAACATTAGCTTGACCGATCAAGAGGGGCATACAGCCCATATCGCCAGCTTTGATCAGATTCTGACAGAGGCCGAAAAGTCTGGTCAAAAGCTCCTGATTGATTTCAAAACTTCTGAGCTAGACAGTCCACAGATTGTAGAAAACTTTCTAGGAAAATACCAACAGCGGTTAGAGCAAGGCCAGCATCAACTACAAACAGCTGACCAAGAATTTATGAAGAGAGTCCTCAGCCACTCACCTAAATTTGAAACAGTCTTGATTATGAATTCCATCCTTGAGGAGCAATTTCCAGGTCTGACTGGATTCAGCGTCCCTTTGAGCGACCTGTCTCCCGAATTACATGATTACATCAAAGCCTCCAAGAAATTTCTCTATGTCTGGACAGTCAATGATGAAGCTGGCGTGACCCAGGCAGATGATTTAGCGGTTGATGGCATCATTTCAGACTTTCCTGGCAAGACCCAAGACCAACTAAACCACACCTTGGTGTATTCTAAGTACAAGGATTATTATCACAAGCAATTGGAGAACCTTCTCATCTTTCCAAGCTTAAAATAAAGACAGCATAGTAGCAATCAGGTGGATACCATCTGGTTGTTTTTTTTTGAACAGGTTACACAAAAAGAGAAGACCAGACGGTCTTCCCTTAAAGATTATTATTCAGTTACAGCTTCAAGGTCTGCTTCTGCTGCAAGTTCTTCAGCTACTGTGTCTTCAATGATTTCAACTTCATTAATGGCTTGTGGTTCAAGATTACGGTAGCGGGCCATACCTGTACCTGCTGGGATAATCTTACCGATGATAACGTTCTCTTTAAGACCGAGAAGGTTGTCACGTTTACCACGAATAGCTGCATCTGTAAGAACGCGAGTTGTTTCTTGGAAGGATGCGGCAGACAAGAATGAGTTGGTTTCAAGGGACGCTTTTGTGATACCCATAAGAACTGGACGAGCTGTTGCCGGAATACCACCTGCAATAACCACGTCAGCATTGGCATCTGTAAAGTCTGTGATATCCATGAGGGTACCCATGAGAAGATCTGTGTCACCTGGATCCATGACACGAACTTTACGAAGCATTTGACGAACCATTACCTCAATGTGCTTGTCGCCGATTTCTACACCCTGGCTACGGTAAACTTTTTGAACTTCAGAAAGAAGGTAAGTTTCAACCGCCAAGACATCACGGACTTCAAGTAAGCGTTTCGGTTGGATAGAACCTTCAGTAAGAGCTGCACCACGCGCTACTTGGTCACCGACTTCAACCTTCATACGGGCTGTAAATGGCACCACGTATTCGCCTTCGCCAGTTTTACCCTTAACAAAGACTTTCTTTGTACGAGTAGAGGCATCTTCTTCAATGGCGATAACTTCACCTTTGACCTCAGTGATAACCGCTTCCCCTTTCGGATTGCGGGCTTCAAAGATCTCTTGGACACGAGGAAGACCCTGCGTGATATCGCTATTTGAGGCTACACCACCCGTGTGGAAGGTACGCATTGTCAACTGTGTACCAGGCTCACCGATAGATTGAGCTGCAATCGTACCAACTGCTTCACCCACTTCAACCGCATCACCTGTTGCCAAGTTGATACCGTAACAATGACGGCAGACACCGTGGCGAGTATTACATGTAAATACGCTACGGATGGTTACTTGTTCAACACCTACATTAACAATTTCACGGGCAATATCTTCGGTAATCAATTGGTTTGGACCAATGATGACTGCACCAGTTTCAGGGTGTTTAACAGTTTTCTTAGTGTAACGACCTTGGAGACGCTCTTCCAGTGGCTCAATCATTTCCTTACCGTCTGTGATAGAACGGATGTCAAGACCACGGTCAGTTCCACAGTCGTCTTCACGGATAATAACATCTTGGGCAACGTCAACCAAACGACGTGTCAGATAACCTGAGTCGGCTGTCTTCAAGGCCGTATCCGTCATACCCTTACGGGCACCGTGAGTGGAGAAGAACATCTCGAGTACAGAGAGACCTTCACGGAAGTTAGACAAGATTGGCAATTCCATGATACGTCCGTTCGGAGCTGACATGAGTCCACGCATACCGGCCAGCTGAGAGAAGTTGGAAATGTTACCACGGGCACCAGAGTCCATCATCATAACGATAGGGTTCTTCGGATCCTGTTTTTCAACCAAGCGTTTTTCCAATTTTTCCTTAGCAGAACGCCATTCATCTGTAACAGCTGTGTAGCGCTCATCCTCGGTGATCATACCACGACGGAATTGTTTCTTGATTTGTTCCACACGTTCGTGAGATTCTTCAATGATTTCAGCCTTGTTGTCGATAACTGGGATATCGGCAATACCCACTGTCAAACCAGCGAGTGTTGAGTGATAGTAACCTAAGTCTTTCAAACGGTCAAGTAGGGCTGATGTTTCAGTTGTACGGAAACGCTTGAAGATTTCAGCGATGATGTTCCCAAGATTTTTCTTCTTGAATGGTGGGTTGATTGGCAATTCTGCAATAGCAGCCTTGATATCTGAACCTGGTTCCAAGAAGTATTTATCAGGAGTTCCTTCTGTCAAGTTAGCGTTGTTTGGCTCTTGTAAGTATGGAAGACCTTCTGGCATAATCGCGTTGAACAAGATTTTTCCGACAGTTGTCATCATGACCTTGTGTTTTTGATTATCTTTCCAAGGTTTGTCAAGGCTATCTGTTGCGATACCAACACGGGTATGCAAGTGAACATAGCCATTGCGGTAAGCCATAACAGCCTCATCCGCATCCTTGAAGACCATACCTTCACCTTCACGACCAGCATCTTCCATGGTCAAGTAGTAGTTACCCAAAACCATATCCTGAGATGGTGTTACGACTGGTTTACCATCTTTAGGGTTAAGGATGTGTTCTGCCGCGAGCATAAGGATACGTGCTTCTGCTTGTGCTTCTTCTGACAATGGAACGTGAATCGCCATCTGGTCACCGTCGAAGTCGGCGTTATAAGCTTCACAGACAAGCGGGTGCAAACGAAGGGCTTTACCGTCAATCAGAACTGGCTCAAAAGCCTGGATACCCAAACGGTGAAGGGTAGGTGCGCGGTTCAAAAGAACTGGGTGTTCTTTGATCACTTCTTCCAAGATATCCCAAATACGGTCATCACCACGCTCAATCAAACGTTTTGCAGCTTTTACGTTGCCAGCAATATCACGGGCAACGATTTCACGCATGACAAACGGTTTGAAGAGCTCGATTGCCATTTCACGTGGCACACCACATTGGTACATTTTCAATGTTGGACCGACAGCGATAACGGAACGTCCTGAGAAGTCAACACGCTTACCCAGCAAGTTTTGACGGAAACGCCCTTGCTTACCTTTGAGCATGTGGCTGAGTGATTTGAGCGGACGGCTACCTGGTCCTGTAATTGGACGACCACGGCGACCGTTGTCAATCAAAGCATCCACAGCTTCTTGCAACATCCGTTTTTCGTTTTGTACGATGATACCTGGAGCGTTAAGTTCCAAGAGACGAGCCAAACGGTTGTTACGGTTGATTACACGGCGGTAGAGTTCGTTCAAGTCAGATGCGGCAAAACGACCACCATCCAACTGAACCATCGGACGCAAATCTGGTGGAATAACAGGAAGGATGTTGAGAATCATCCACTCAGGCTTGTTCCCAGATTTGTAGAAGGCATCGAGTACATCCAAGCGACGAACTGCTTTAATCCGTTTTTGCCCAGTTGCAGTTTTTAACTCTTCTTTAAGAGCTGCGATTTCTTTTGGAAGATCTACCTGCTTCAAGAGGTCTTGAATAGCTTCTGCCCCCATTTTGGCAACGAATGAACCATAGCCGAATTCACGCAAACGCTCGCGGTATTCGCGCTCTGTCATGATAGACTTGTGCTCAAGCGGTGTATCTTTCGGATCAATCACCACATAAGCTGCGAAGTAAATAACTTCTTCAAGCGCACGTGGGCTCATATCCAAGGTCAAGCCCATACGGCTTGGAATACCTTTGAAATACCAGATGTGTGAGATTGGAGCTTTCAACTCAATATGGCCCATACGCTCACGGCGGACTTTTGCACGAGTTACTTCCACACCACAACGGTCACAAGTGATCCCTTTATAACGGATACGCTTGTATTTACCACATGAACACTCCCAGTCTTTTGTTGGACCAAAGATCACTTCATCAAAAAGTCCATCACGTTCTGGTTTTAGTGTACGATAGTTGATTGTTTCAGGTTTTTTAACCTCACCGTAAGACCATGAACGAACCTTACTTGGTGAAGCTAACGTGATTTGCATACTTTTAAATCGATTTACGTCAACCACTAATAATCCCTTTCTTTTCTTGTGAGAGGTGGATGAGTCACACCTCGGATTCTTGAATAACCGACAAAGTTGCTAGACTGACTAGCACCAGACAGACTAGGCGATCCCAGTTGATACAAAATCAAGCAAGGACCTCCCCCTAGTCTCCTATCTGATTATTCTTTGTCTTCTGCTTCTTCTGCTGCAAAGGCTGCCGCTGCGTCAGCTGCTGCTTTTGCACGTGCTTTTTCAAGATCATCTACGTGGATGATATCATCATCTTCACCTTCATCAAGGTCACGCAATTCTACTTCGTTATCATCTTCATCAAGGACACGCATATCCAAACCAAGTGATTGCAATTCTTTGACAAGAACGCGGAATGATTCTGGAACACCTGGTTTTGGAATTGGTTTACCTTTTGTGATGGCTTCATAGGCTTTCAGACGACCTGTCACATCATCTGACTTGTAGGTCAAGATTTCTTGTAGGACGTTTGAAGCACCGTAGGCTTCAAGGGCCCAAACCTCCATCTCACCGAAACGCTGACCACCAAACTGAGCCTTACCTCCGAGTGGCTGTTGGGTAACGAGTGAGTATGGTCCGACTGACCGGGCATGAAGTTTATCATCAACCATGTGGTGAAGCTTGATCATGTACATGACACCGACAGATACACGGTTATCAAATGGCTCACCGGTACGTCCATCGTAAAGAATGGTCTTGGCATCTGAATCCATACCCGCTTCTTTAACGGTTGACCAAAGATCTTCTGAACTTGCACCATCGAAAACTGGTGTTGCAATATGGATACCCAAGTTACGAGCCGCCATACCCAAGTGGAGTTCCATAACCTGACCGATGTTCATACGAGATGGCACCCCGAGTGGGTTCAACATGATATCAACTGGCGTTCCATCTGGAAGATATGGCATATCTTCAACCGGTACAATACGTGAAACGACACCCTTGTTACCGTGACGACCGGCCATCTTATCTCCGACCTTGATCTTACGTTTTTGAGCGATGTAGACACGAACCAGCATGTTAACACCTGATTGCAATTCATCACCGTTGGCACGGGTAAAGATTTTCACATCACGAACGACACCATCGGCACCGTGTGGTACACGAAGAGAGGTGTCACGCACTTCACGTGACTTATCACCAAAGATTGCGTGCAAGAGACGCTCTTCAGCAGAAAGATCTTTTTCACCTTTTGGTGTGACTTTACCAACAAGGATATCACCTTCTTTAACTTCCGCACCGATACGTATGATACCCATTTCATCCAACTGACGAAGGGCATCCTCACCAACGTTTGGAATTTCGCGTGTGATTTCTTCAGGGCCTAACTTGGTATCGCGGGTTTCTGATTCGTATTCTTCCAAGTGAACAGATGTATAGACATCTTCTTTCACCAGACGCTCAGACATGATAACCGCATCCTCGAAGTTATAACCTTCCCACGTCATGTAGGCAACGATTGGGTTTTGACCGAGGGCCATTTCCCCACGTTCCATAGAAGGACCATCTGCGATAAAGTCGCCTTTTTCAACGACATCGCCTACTTTTACAAGGGTACGTTGGTTATAGGCTGTACCAGAGTTTGAACGGCGGAATTTTTGAATGCTATAAACATCCAAGGAACCATCTTCACGGCGTACTTCTACCTTGTCCGCATCTGCATAAGTTACCTTACCATCATGTTGAGCAATAACTGCCGCACCTGAGTCATGAGCAGCCTGATACTCCATACCAGTACCAACGTAAGGTGCTTTTGGATCAATCAATGGAACAGCCTGACGTTGCATGTTGGCACCCATGAGGGCACGGTTGGAGTCATCGTTTTCCAAGAAAGGAATACATGCTGTCGCAACAGCAACTACCTGTTTCGGTGAAACGTCCATGAAGTCCGCTGAATCTGCTGGGAACTCTTGGTTATTACCTTGGTGACGTCCCATAACGATTTTATCAACGAAACGGTTGTTTTCATCAAGTGGTGATGTTGATTGGGCTACGATGTAGGCATCTTCTTCATCTGCTGTCAACCAAACGATTTCGTTGGTAACAGTACCAGTTGCACGGTCGATCTTGCGGTATGGTGTTTGGATGAAACCATACTTGTTGAGGTGACCATAAGAAGACAAGTTGTTGATCAAACCGATGTTTGGTCCCTCAGGCGTTTCAATCGGACACATACGGCCATAGTGAGTGTAGTGAACATCTCGAACCTCATAACCAGCGCGGTCACGGGTCAAACCACCAGGTCCCAAGGCTGACAAACGGCGTTTGTGAGACAACTCGGAAAGTGGGTTGTGTTGGTCCATGAACTGTGACAACTGAGATGAACCAAAGAATTCTTTGATTGCAGCTGTAACAGGGCGGATATTGATGATTTGTTGTGGCGTCAATACTTCATTGTCTTGAACAGACATACGCTCACGCAAGTTACGTTCCATACGCGTCAAACCGATACGTACTTGGTTGGCAAGCAATTCACCAACGGCACGAATACGACGGTTACCCAAGTGGTCAATATCATCTACACGACCAAGACCTTCAGCCAAGTTGAGGAAGTAGCTCATCTCTGCCAAGATATCCGCAGGTGTTACTGTACGTACGTTTTCCGCCGGATTAGCATTACCAATCACAGTGACTACACGATCTGGATCTTTTGGTGCCACAATCTTGAATTTCTGCAAAAGAACTGGCTCAAGAAGAACAGCGTTGTCATTTGGAATGTATTCAACAAGGTTGAGTTCGTCGAATTGAGCTTCTACTTTTTCAAGCACATCACGGCTCAAGACTGTACCTGCTTCCAAGACGATTTCGCCTGTCTCACCGTTAATCACATGCTCAGCAAGTGTTTGGTTGAGCAAACGAGTACGGAGGTTGAGTTTTTTATTAATCTTGTAACGACCAACAGGTGCTAGGTCGTAACGACGTGGGTCAAAGAAACGAGCTGTCAAAAGGCTACGAGAGCTTTCAGCTGTCTTTGGTTCTCCTGGACGAAGACGCTCATAGATTTCCTTGAGGGCTTCATCTGTACGTGAATCCGCTGGATTTTTATGAATATCTTTCTCAATAGTGTTGCGTACCAATTCGCTATCACCAAAAATATCGAAGATTTCATCATCACCTGAGAAACCAAGAGCACGCACAAGCGTTGTGAACGGAATCTTACGCGTACGGTCGATACGAGTATAGGCAATATCCTTAGAATCAGTTTCCAATTCTAACCAAGCTCCACGGTTAGGGATAACCGTTGAACCATAACCTACTTTACCGTTCTTATCTACCTTGTCATTAAAGTAAACACCCGGTGAACGCACCAACTGAGAAACGATAATCCGCTCTGCACCGTTGATGATGAAGGTACCCATTTCAGTCATGATTGGGAATTCTCCAAAGAAAACTTCCTGGGTCTTGATTTCACCCGTTTCCTTGTTGACCAAGCGGAATGTCACATAGATAGGCGCAGAATAGTTGGCATCGTGCGAACGTGCCTCTTCCAAAGTGTATTTTGGAGTCTTCAATTCGTAGCCAACAAATTCCAATTCCATGGTATCTGTGAAGTTTGATACTGGAAGTACATCTTCAAAGACTTCCTTCAAACCAGAATCCAAGAAATCTTTGAAAGAATCTGTCTGGATTTCGATCAAATTTGGTAAATCAAGAACTTCCTTGATTCTTGAAAAACTACGACGGGTACGGTGCTTACCGTACTGAACTTCATGTCCTGCCAAAAGTTTTCTCCTTTGTAATAAGATACTAAGCCGTAAGCAACTCAAAGAAAAATAGGAAACACGACGACGGAGGCAAGCCTCCGAGGAGGTGTTTATCTTTTTTCACAGAGTTGTAAGCGAGTTCAATTATCAGCCAATAAGCTGGCTCCATTCATCCTTTTTCTGAATATTTAGAATCTTTAAGAATACATTACAATTCCTAAAAATCCATCAAATAGACACAAAAAGAGCAGCTAAATCTTCCTTTGAAAAGTGTGATTTAACTGCTGCAAGTCTTGTTTGGACAAGATTTCAAACAAGACAGACGACAAATTATTTATAAGATTATAACACAAGACCGCTTGAAAATCAAGGATTATCTTCTTCACCAGAGTCCGAGCTTGGTTCGGAATCTTCGTCATTATTATTTGCTGAGGATGATGAGCTCGAACTGCTAGAAGAACCTGTCCTGCTGTTACTGCTTGAGGAGGTCGTCCTACGCTGCTGGTTGCCAAACAAACTATTCCAAGCTGTCTGATAATCAGCCTCTGTTCCACCTAACATAAATCGATAGTTGGTCACCGGCGCCCCATTTTTGGCCCAATAACTAGTCGTAGTAGCACCTGATACGTTAATCGTACGGCCATTGACCTGCACACTACCTGGCCGTTGCCCAGTAGAGGTGACTACATTAGATGCAATCACACTATCATCCAGTGTAAATCGTCCAGAGAATAATTCCGGTGCCACTTGATAGATGGCATTGGACAAATAAGCAACATAGTGAGAATTGCTATTATAGCTTGCAAAAACATCCAAACTTGTATTATCATCATAGCCTGCCCAGGAGCCCAAGGTAACCTGAGGGGTCGAAAGCATGAGCCAAGCATCTCCAGCGTAATTACTCGTACCAGTCTTGCCAGCTATATCTGTATTGGCCAATACTTGAGGGTTGATAGCCCTGATACGGTTTGCATAGGTTGTGGTCAAGCCAGAGGAAATAACCCCCTTGAGCAGGTTCATCATGATACTCGAAGTTGCCTTAGAGTAAACCTGAACAGGTGCCGCCTGGTGCTGGTAAACAACTGTCCCATCAGCCTTCTTGATATTCTCAACCAGATAATGCTTGTTGTAGACGCCGCCGTTTGCCAAGGTTTGATAGGCGTTGGTATTGGTAGCTACAGAAACATCAATCCCTCCTCCGAGAGGCAGACTTTCAATGTCATACATCGGAATGTGGTAATCCATCTTCTCCATATAGGACTTGACATCCACACCAGACTGTTGCAGCAGCTTATAGGTCCAGAAGACAGGTATATTGACCGAGCGATTGAGAGCAGTCTGCAAATCAATCATACCTGAACCTCGGTTATTGACGTTCATGATTTGCTCGCCACTGGAGAAACGAGCTGGGTAATCTGAGAAGATACTAGCCGATCCGATTAGGCCCTGGTCCATAGCAATACCGTAGGCCAAAATAGGCTTAATAGTTGATGCAGGAGAACGAACAGTATCGAAAGCATGATTGTTCTTGTTCTGTGAAAAATCACGGCCACCAACAAAGCCAAGCACTGCACCTGTCTTGTTATCTAGCAAGACCGAACCGGTCTCTACAACTCCGTTTCCTTCATCCAGCAAGTAGCCATTGTCACGCGCTACAGCATTCATGGCATTGTGAATGGCAGGATTGACCGTAGAAGTGACGGTATAGCCCCCTTGGCTAATTTCTTGGGCAGCAAGCTCTCTGTATTCCTGAACGGTCTCATCATTTTTCAGCTTGGCATCTGAAACCTTATCCCGCTCCACCAGATAATCATACATGACGTCAATGGCTTCATCCAGAACAGCATAGTATAGGAAATCCTTGGTATCCTCTGTTACCGGACTAGGAGGAAGGAAGTCCTGGCGAATATCATAATCCTTATAGGTCTCGTACTCTTCCTTGGTCAGAAATTCTGCTCGGTACATATTATAGAGTACATCTTGGTGTCGAGCCAGGCCGTAAGACATATACTCATCCGACTTGAGACTACCGTCTGCCGCATAGGGCGAGTAGACAATGGGACTCTGTGGCAAACCAGCAATAAAGGCCGCCTGAGGAACCGTTAATTCCTTGGTTGATTTTCCGAAAATTCCCCGCGCCGCTTCTTCTACACCGGCAATATTCTTGCCCTGATTATTTCGACCAAAAGGCGAGACATTGAGATAAGTAGTCAAAATATCTTCCTTGGACATGTCCCGCTCCAGAGCCAAGGCGGTGATAATTTCATTGGCCTTACGTGTAAAAGTCGGAGCGTCGCCAACAATCTGCTGCTTAATCAACTGCTGAGTAATAGTCGAACCACCGCTGGAAGAACCAAAACCAACCGAGCCCAGAGCCGCACGCAATACCGCCTTAGGCACAACACCATTGTGGCTCTCAAAGGTGACATCCTCCGTAGCAATCACGGCCTGCTTTATATAGTCAGAAATATCTGCATTTTCAATAGGGCTCCGCAACAAGTCTGAATTGATATCTGCTACAGGAGAACCATCCGAAAAGACAATATGAGAATTTCTACTGATATTGGCGATATTGGCCAGCAGCTCTTCCTTACTAGGCGCCTCTACTTGGTCAAATAGGCTAAAGACATAGCCAACTCCAACCCCGGCACCCAGACTGCCCAAGACTAGGAAAATGACCGCCAAATAATCCACCAATAATTTGATGCTTCTTAACAAGATGCCCAATCCATTGGTCAGGCTAAAAGAAGCCATCATTGTTTTGAATTTAGAATGTTTCGTCGTCATAGTAACTCCTTATTCCTTTTATTATACCAAACTTTGCCCACTTTCTACAATTTCATGGTATAATAGGGGGAAATTTTAAAAGGAGAAAGCCTCATATGAATATTTTTGAAGAACTAAAAGCTCGTGGCTTGGTCTTTCAAACGACAGACGAAGAAGCCTTGGTAAAAGCATTAACAGAAGGACAGGTTTCTTATTACACAGGCTACGATCCAACAGCAGATAGTTTACACTTGGGGCACTTGGTTGCAATTTTAACCAGCCGTCGCTTGCAGTTAGCAGGCCACAAGCCTTACGCCCTAGTTGGCGGTGCAACTGGTCTGATTGGCGACCCTTCCTTCAAGGATGCGGAGCGCAGCTTGCAAACCAAAGACACCGTGGACGGTTGGGTGACAAAAATTCAAGGTCAACTCTCTCGCTTCTTGGATTTTGAAAATGGTGACAACAAGGCCGAAATGGTCAACAACTACGACTGGTTCTCAGACATCAGCTTTATTGACTTCCTTCGTGATGTCGGTAAATACTACACGGTCAACTACATGATGAGCAAAGACTCTGTGAAAAAACGGATTGAAACAGGGATTTCCTACACCGAGTTTGCCTACCAAATCATGCAGGGCTATGACTTCTACGAACTCAATGACAAGCACAATGTCACCCTGCAAATCGGTGGCTCTGACCAGTGGGGCAACATGACAGCAGGTACTGAATTGCTTCGCCGTAAGGCTGACAAGTCTGCTCACGTTATGACTGTACCACTTATCACCGACTCGACAGGTAAGAAATTTGGTAAGTCAGAAGGCAACGCCGTTTGGTTAGATGCCGACAAAACTTCCCCTTATGAAATGTACCAATTCTGGCTCAATGTCATGGATGACGATGCCGTTCGTTTCTTGAAAATCTTTACCTTCTTGTCATTAGATGAAATCGCTGAAATCGAGAAACAATTTGACGCTGCCCGTCATGAACGTCTGGCTCAGAAAATTTTGGCTAAGGAAGTCGTGACCTTGGTTCACGGGGAAGAAGCCTATAACCAAGCCCTTAACATTACCGAGCAATTGTTCGCTGGCAACATCAAAAACCTATCCGCCAAAGAACTTAAACAGGGCCTCAGCAACGTTCCAAACTATGCTGTACAGGCTGAAGACAACCTTAACATCGTTGAACTTCTAGTTACCTCTGGCATTGTCAATTCAAAACGCCAGGCTCGTGAGGATGTGCAAAATGGTGCCATTTATGTCAACGGTGAGCGTGTGCAAGACTTGGACTACACTCTTTCTGACAGCGACAAAATCGACGGCGAGTTGACCGTTATCCGTCGTGGTAAAAAGAAATATTCTGTGTTGACTTATTAAGATTTTTCAAGGAAATCCACCGTGATTTCCTTTTCTGCTAACCTAGGAGAAAAGACATGACCTGCATTTTTTGCCACCAACTCAAAGAAATAGATATTCTCTACCAGACGGAGCATTTCAAGGTCGTCTGGGACATTGACCCTGTCCAAACGGGGCACCTACTGATTATCAGCAAGGAACACTATGACACGCTCCGTCAAGTCCCTCCTACTGTTCGCTATGAACTGTCGGACTTGGAAGTCTTTTTGACTGAAAAACTCTGTCAGGAATTAGCGATTGACGGTGTGACCTTAGCTTGCAATGACCGCTTGTTTGATGCCGGAACCCATTTCCATGTCCACCTGATTCCACGCTTTCGATCAGACGGCTTCTGGGACCAAATTTCACTTGCACAAGTACAACTGGACCTGCATAGATTTCTCAAAGCATTATAAAAAGCAGCCCGACGGCTGCTTTTTCGCTTATATCAACTCTTCCACTTCATAGATTGTATCATCCAGCACCTCTTGGTACCGTTCCAAGTCATAGGCCACAGAGGTCTCCACCTCCGCCAACTGCTGATCCAGCTGGATGTTCACCTCTTCTACTCCGTCCAAATCCAAGAGGTGATTGGTCACGTGTTTGACACAGTTTTGGCACGATAAGTTTTTCAATTTCAAGATTTGTTTCATATTCAAACTCCTTTAGCATGATGCCCGCAGGTACATTGCCCCGCCAAGCATTGACAAGCGATTCGCTCAGGTGCAGTCTTTTGTAGTTGGGCTATTTTACTAGCTAGTTGTTCAAGGCTTTTTTGGGAAAATGTCCCTGTGTCTAGCAAGTTTTCAACTAACTGCCCCTGTTTTGTGGAACAGATGGTAGCTAGTAAGAGTTCCACCTGCGCCTGCAAATGTTCTTCCTCACTGATCAGCGGATAATAGTGATACTTGCTAGTTTCCTTAGCCATTCTCAGATAGTTTTTCTTCCGTAGCCGCCCCAAGAGTGTCTTAATGGTCGTCGCCTGCCAGTCAAAGCCTTCCTGCAAGGCCTGAATAATTTCCTGAGAAGTCGCACCAGGATGGGCCCACAGAACCCGCATGACCTGCCACTCCGCAGCAGAAATCATCTGCTCCATAAACTCACCTCCCAACAATCATTTTCTAATTTTAGTTTACACTTGTAGTCAGAAAATGTCAAGAAAAAGGACTGAACATTCCGTTCAGCCTTATTTTCTTAGTGAGCCAGCATTTCCTGACCGATTTCCAAACCAGTCAAACCAACTGGATAATAGGTCGGCCAGTTTTCCAATTCTTCCAATAGTTTTTCTTGGCTCTCTCCACCAAAATAGATATGGAAGTGACCTGTCTTAACAGGGGCAATATTGTGGTCACTGAATTGCACATACTTGTAATCACCAGCATTTGGATCCGTTGCTTCAAACAAGAAACGAACACCACGGTTACCTTTTTTATAAGTCAAAATTTCATAACCCACGTACTTATAAGTATACTTGTAAGACTTGTCTCCCACTACAAACTCCATAGTATTATCAGTAATGTTGATTTGATCAACGTTTGTCTTGTAACCTGTGTCGTAGTATGCCTTATACTCTTCAGCTGTCATATCACCTTTAATTTTCGCCTTGTAATCCCAAACTTGATCAAGCGTACCATCGAGCAAATATGGGTAAACAGACTGCCACTCCCCGGCATAATCTGACAAAGTGCGGTCTTTAACAGCAGCATCTTCAAAGTAGCCATTGTAAACCGTCTGAGCCGTCTCAGCACCCTCTTCTGGCAAGATCTCTACACCAGCTTGGCTGGTTGTTTTTTCCAAAGCCGCCAAGTTTGCTTCCATGGTGGAAATATAATCCTCACCACTATCCATAGCTTCTGTCGTTACACTCTCAAGCGTATCCAAAACGTCCAGTTCCACGCCAGTTTCTTTTGCCAAGGTTTCTGCTACTGCTGAAGACGCATTCTCTTCAAAATAGATATACTTGATACCGTAAGTCTTGATGTACTCGGTCAATTCCGCCAAACGAGTTGCCGTAGGCTCTTGGTCTGCAGAGACACCTGTGATCGATACTTGGTGCAAACCATAATCCAAAGCCAAATAAGCAAAGGCAGTGTGCTGGGTGACAAAATATTTTTGCTTAGCAGCTGACAAGGTTTCTGTATATTGAGAATGCAGAGCTTCTAATTTTTCAATGTAGGCAGCCGCATTTTCTTCAAAAATAGCTTTTTTCTCAGGATACTGGGCAATCAAACCATCCCGAATTGTTTCTACCAAGGTAATGGAACGTTCAGGTGACAACCATACGTGTGGGTCATAGGCGTGTTCGTGGTCTTCCCCTTCTTCGTGGTCATGTTCTTCTTCCTCACTACCAGGCAAGAGCAACATTCCCTCCGTCGCCTTGATAACACCAACCGCTTCAGTATCAATACTGTCTAAAACGTCTGGCACCCAAGTCTCCATATTTTCATTTTCATAGACAAAGGTATCCGCTTCTTGAATAACGGCAATGTCCTTGGCAGACGGCTCAAAGTCATGAACTTCTGTTCCCGCCTCAATCAACAAATCAACTGTTCCTTCCTCGCCCACAACCTGCTTGGTAAACTCATATACTGGATAAAAAGTCGTCACAATGTTCAACTCATCATCCTGAGAAGCTGTGCTATTGCCGCAGGCCGACAAGGCGAAGAACGATAAACCCAAACCTAAAAGAGCTAATTTTTTCATAATTCCTCCTATTTTTTAAACTTGGTAACAAGATTCACCAATAAGAAAATACTAATAAAAATCAAGGTAATGCTGGCACTTGCAGGTGTTTCAGCATAGTAAGATGTCAACAAACCCGTGACCATTCCAAAGAAGCCAATCAACATTCCGAACACAATCACCGACTTGAAATTTTTCCCTAGACGAAGCGCAATGGCTGCAGGCAAGACCATGATGGTCGATACCAAGAGGGCACCAGCCGCAGGAATCATCAGGGCAATGGCGACACCTGTCACCACATTAAAGGCAATAGACATGGCACGTACTGGTAAACCATCCACAAAAGCTGTATCCTCATCAAAGGTCAAGATATACATAGGACGTAGGAAGAGAAGGGTCAACAAGATAACCGCAATTGCAATGCCAAATAAAGCCCAGACCTGTTCCTGGCTAATAGTGACAATCGATCCAAATAGATATTGATCTAAACTCAAACTCGACTTGCCGCCAGACTTATTCATGACAATAAGGGAAATAGCCAGACCTGTAGACATCAAGATTGCCGTACCGATTTCCATAAAGTTCTTGTAAATCGTACGCAAGTATTCAAGAAAGACTGCTGCAACAATCACAACAAGTAAGGTGGACACAGTCGGAGAAATCCCCAAAACCAAACCAAACGCCACACCTGCTAAGGAAACGTGACTAAGGGTATCTGACATCAAACTCTGTCTTCTGAGAATGAGAAAAACACCCAGGATTGGCGAAAACAAACTCATGGCAATAATTGCCAAAAAAGCCCGCTGCATGAAATCATACTGGAAAATAGATAGATCAAGCATGGCCTACCTCCAATTCTAATTCCGCATCATGAACATTGAAACAGCGCCAAGGTGACGCTTGGTCCCGCACCAGATGGATGTTACGGTCCGCATACTTGCTAAGCTCATCTGGATCATGGGTAATCATGAGGACTGACTTGCCGTGTTTCTTGGCCGCATGGTGCATAAGGCGGTAAAAATCGTCCTTGGTCCCACTATCCATTCCAGTGGTTGGCTCATCTAAGATAAAAATATCCGGATCAGATGCAAACATCCGAGCAATGACAGCCCGTTGCTTTTGTCCACCGCTCAGTGAACCCAGTTTTTTATCTCGATGCTCCCACATACCAACCGAATCCAAACTCTTCTTCACATGTTCCTCATCGTGAGCCGTCAACCGTCTAAACCAACCCTGCCTTGGGTAACGCCCTGAACGAACAAATTCCAAAACAGTACTTGGAAAACCCGCATTAAAACTAGCGATCTGCTGCGGCAGATAAGCCATACGTAACTTTTTCCCCTTGGTGCTTTTTTCAGAAATAGTCACCTGACCAATTTTTGGTTTCAAAATCCCCAGGGTCGCCTTGATCAAGGTAGACTTGGCAGCCCCATTTTCACCCGTCAAGGTCACAAACTCTCCACTATCCAAGTGATAATGGATGTGCTCCAGGACCGGCTCCTTGTCATAATAGAAGGACAAATCCTCCACTGTGATGTATCTCATTATTTTTTAATCTTCTCCACTAAATCCTGCATAAATCGACCAATCAATTCTTGCTCATCAGCCGTGTAACCCTTTAGCAAATCCTCGTAAGCCTCTAATGTATGATCATGATGGTGGGCATGCTCCGCCGCAATGGGACGAGCCAGGTCCGTTAGACTAAAGCGAACAACACGGCCATCCTTGCTATCCCGCACTGCCTCCAAGAGACCTTGCGCAACCAAAGACTTGGTGGCCTTGGTCACTGCAGCCTGACTGATGTTGAGCTGCTTGGCAATCTCAGTATTGGTATAAGCATTCTTTTCAATCAACATGAGGATATGCTCCTGGGTATTGGTCAACTTGACCGAGCTCTGGCAATTACCAACTAGAATCTCCAGTTGATTTTCCGAACTCAGGACAATCTCATGCAAACATTTTTCAATTTCTAACGCAATCGGATTCATTTTATTTCCTTAACCTTTTAATTAACTCGTTAAGTATATCATATAAAAAAAGAAAAAACAAGAAAATGAGTCATATTTTCAGAAAAAGGCAAACCTCTGACTAAGAGTAGCTTGGACATAGGGCAACCAAGGTCCGTATCAACCTATGCCGTAAGGTATTTTTCTATTCAAATAGCAAAACAGGCACAACTGGCAACCTCGCACAGACATACCGAGATATTTACAAGATTCACTTTTTCATCTTTAAGAGAAATACCAGAGGGGCAAAGAGAAAGAGAGACGGGAAGGCGATTTTTTCTGCCAAGGCATTTTTAGGTATCTTTTCATACAAATCATCCGTGATAAACGAAAAGGCCAGCCAACAGAAAAATAAGTAGATGGCACCTAGAAAATTAGGCCAAGTAGGCAGACCATCCCAAAGCAAACTTAGGCCAACCCCAAACAACATCCCACCGACGACAAAGGCCAAAAAATCAAATTTCAAAGATTTCATAACAGCTCCTTTTGTTTATAGTATAACACAAAACAGCCCCTCGGCGAAGGGCTGTTCCTAGTTAATCTATCTTACAACTCATTAACCAATTTCACGACGTTTTCAACGGTGAAGCCGTAGTTGTCGATAACGGTTTGAGCTGGAGCGGATGCACCAAACGTATCGATACCAAGCACCTTACCGTCAAGGCCGACATACTTGTACCAGCCCTGAGTAGCACCCATTTCGATAGCCAAACGACGGCGAATAGCGTTTGGAAGGATTTCTTCCTTGTAAGCTGCGTCTTGAGCATCGAAGAGCTCTGTCGAAGGTACTGACACGACACGGACTTTTGTACCAGCTGCCGCCAATTCCTTGGCTGCCTTGACTGCCAAGTTAACTTCAGAACCTGATGCAATCAAAATAGTGTCAAAGCCTTCTGTATCGTAGACAACATAGGCACCTTTGGCAACCTTATCAAAGTCTGTTCCTTCTTCAACTGTCAAGTTTTGACGAGTGAGGACAAGGGCAGACGGAGTAGACTTGCTTGTCAATGACAAGTACCAAGCAGCTTGTGTTTCACGCGCATCTGCTGGACGGAAAACGTTGAGGTTTGGCATTGCACGAAGACCAGCCAAATGCTCGATTGGTTCGTGGGTTGGTCCATCTTCACCAACTGCGATTGAGTCGTGGGTAAAGACGTAGGTCACTGGCAATCCTTGCAGAGCTGACAAGCGTACCGCTGCCTTGACGTAGTCTGAGAATACAAAGAATGTACCACCAAAGACACGAAGTCCACCATGAGCTGCCATACCGTTCAAGATCGTACCCATTGCAAATTCACGCACACCAAATTGGATGTTGCGATTGAGTGGATTTGCAGCATCTTGCAAGCCTTCGCCCTTGATAACGGTCATGTTTGAGTGAGCCAAGTCGGCTGAACCACCAAAGAAGTTTGGCAAAACAGCTGCTACTGCGTTGATAGCGTCTTGTGACGAGTTACGAGTGGCTTGTGAAAATCCATTTTCATAAACTGGGAAGTCTTCTGGCTTGAGCTCTGCCAATTCACGGCCTTCCAAGATAGCTGTCACTTCATCTGCCAATTCTGGATAAGCAGCCTTGTAGTCTTCAACCAATTTAACCCAAGCGTCGTAAGCTGCTGCACCACGATCAGCCACATTTTCTTTGAAGTCAGCGTAGACTTCTTCTGGAATCTCAAATGGAGCATAGTTCCAATCCAAGGCCTTGCGAGTTGCTTCTGCTTCATCTGGTCCAAGTGGAGCACCATGAGCCGCATTGCTACCAGCCTTGTTTGGTGAACCATAACCAATAACTGTCTTGATTTCAATCAGAGATGGCTTGCCTGCTGTTTTTGCTTTTTCAATGGCCGCAAAAATCGCATCCACATCTGTACCATCGGTCACAAGGTCTGTATGCCAACCGTAGGCATCGTAGCGAGCACGGACATTTTCCGTAAAGGCATCCTTGGTCTCACCGTCCAAGTTAATATCGTTTGAATCGTAAAGAACGATGAGTTTTTCAAGCTTCTGAAGACCTGCGTATGACGCTGCCTCAGCTGAAACACCTTCCATGAGGTCACCATCTCCACAGATAACATAGGTATAGTGGTCAAAAATTGGGAAACCGTCGCGGTTGTACTTAGCCGCCAAGTAACGCTCTGCCTGCGCAAAACCTGTTGCAGTTGAAATACCTTGTCCAAGCGGACCAGTTGTCGCATCGACACCTGTTGTATGACCAAATTCTGGGTGACCAGGTGTTTTTGACCCCCATTGACGGAAACTCTTGATTTCATCTATTGTGACATCTTCAAATCCTGACAAATGAAGGAGGCCATAAAGAAGCATGGAGCCATGGCCAGCTGATAAGATGAAACGGTCGCGGTTAATCCAGTTTGGTTGCGCTGGATTGACACGAAGTTCTTTAGTAAAGAGGCTGTAAGCCATTGGGGCTGCACCCATAACGATGCCAGGGTGACCTGATTTCGATTTCTCAATGGCATCAATACCAAGGAAACGAATCGCATTGACTGAAAGATTTGACATGTTTTTCTCCTTTTATAAAGTCATGTTTTCATTATACCATAAAGCGTTTTCTATGTCTGTCACAATATTCTTGTTTCTATATAACGAAATTTTTTGAGAGGAGGGGAATCAATAAATGTATGAAAGAAATTACAATTTTTGAAATCTAAAATCCAAGTAAATTCTTCATTAAAAAACGCATAAAATCAGTATGTCACTTGAACCGTTGATTCTATGCGTTTTTTAATGTGGTCTATCTCAATAATTTTGCTACATTTTTAGTTTTTACCAAAAACTGTAAAAACTATTGTTACGACCGAAGAATACTATTCTTCTAATTTTTTGTTTCTTCCTTGTGCAGCAACTGTCAAACCAAGTCCAGCAAGTCCGAGGCCTAGAAGTGCCAAATCACTTTGTCGGTCACCTGTAGCTGGTAGGCTTTCTTTGTTTGATGCACTTGTGGTTTGTTCAGACGCTTGAGCTGTTGGAGTAGAAAGACTTGGTTTTTCTACCACATCCTTAGCCTCCATACTACCCTCAACAACAATCCGCGCCTCACCATCTACTACTGTTTCAGATAACAAGTTAGTAGCAATCACCTTGCCGTCAACCAAGACATCTTGATAAACCAAGACTCTCTTACCTGCCTTACCTTCTTGAAGCACATAAGATTGACCTTTTGCGAGAGTTGCATCATAGCGAACTTCCTCTGCAATCGGAAGGACAGATTCTTCTGTACGTTCTTTCGTAGTAAAGTCTAGGCTTGGTTTTTCTTCAGCAGTAGGTGCTGTATCTGGAACTTCTGTAATGATATATGGCAATCGAATCACTGTTGCAGTCAAAGGTGCAAGAACAACTGCGCTATCAGTCATTTCAACACCCACTAAATCAGACAATGCTTCTACACCTGCACGTTCACCATCGACCAGCACTTGACCCTTAAGCAATTCTTTGTAAATATCAGAAAGAACAAAGCTGCGCTCCTTACTATCGGCATTGACAAAAACAGCATAGCGGTCCCCATTGTTTGCAATGGTTTGATAGGCAATGACCACATCATTTTTAGCAATGCCATTTTGACCTGGAATTGAAATCAAGCTAACCTTCTGTTCAACTTCTTCTTTTGTTCCCAAACGGAAGGCATCTGTAGATTTGCGCAAGGCAATCAATCCTTTTGCAAAGGCCTGAGTACGGGTATTCTCTGGATAGAGCGCCTCATCTGTCGCTTTGGTCCAGTCAAACTTGTTGACCGCATCAGATGAATCGTAAGAGTCATGGATGTAGTATGGATAGTCAAATGGCGTACCATCTGCATTGGTCAACAAATGCGCCTTGTTCGGTAGCTTGTCCTCTGAAACTGGCTCCTTGTAATCAGGATGGCGGAACTGTTTGGTCCGTCCATACTCCTGACCAGAATGGATAAACGGTGTCCCTTGAGCAGTCAAGACCAGCAAATTACCCAAGCGTTGACGTTGGTGAATTTCAGTATAGTTTTCAGCAATTGATGGATCCTTCTTGATGGACTGAGCAATGATATCAAAGAGGGTCAAGTTATCATGAGCAGCAATATATTGAATCACATCACCTGGATCATCTGCCAAGAAGTTGCCTGGTTGTGCCTTGATGTTATTGAAGACAGACTCAACACTCTTAGCACCGCCTGTGATAAAGGCTGGCTGACCTTCGTTTGGATAACCAGATTTAAGTGTATTGCGAATGTCATCTGAGAATACCGCAACCGTATCTGTTGAACTCATCCAATCTTGGTCCGCTGGCTGAACAGGTTGATTGGCATCACCTGTAAAGGTTCTCCAACCTTCACCAAGCATAATGATGTTTGGATTGAGTTTTTGTGCCTCGGTAAAGGCCAGCTCAATCGCTTCGGCATCATGGTCACCCATCATATCAAATCGGAAACCATCTACCTTAAACTCGTCCACAAGATACTTGATAGAATCAACGAGGACACGACGGCTCATGTAGTGAGTGGTTCCCAGACGACCACCACCAAAGCTTGATTTAGCCGTACCATCTGCCTCCATGAAGTGATAATAGTTTGGCTCTAAATCTTCAAACAAGAAAGTCTTAGAAGTGTGGTTATAGACCACATCCAAAATCACACCCATGCCTTGTTTGTGAATTTCATTGACCAGGTTTTTGAATTCCTCGATGCGTTTCATTGGATCAGTCGGATCTGTAGAATACATACCTGTAAAGGCAAAGTAGCTCTGTGGATCATAGCCCCAGTTGTAGTTGCTGTTGCTTGACGCGTACTCGCTCATCCGCTCTGCATTTCTCAATTCATTGACAAAATAGTAGCTCATAACTGGTAGCAACTGAATATGGGTCACACCCAGGTCTTTGAGATAGCTGAGACGCTCTGCAAAGGCCGCAAAGGTGCCAAACTGAGCAGTCAATTCATCAGAAATAGCAGGATCGGATGTGAAGTCACGGACATGAGCCTCATAGATAATGGCATCTTCACGCTGATTGAAGTTAGGAATTGTGGCATAGTCCAAATCACTTGGACCAACTTCTGCTGGGTCCACAATCGCAGCTTTTGCAATCCGATAAGATGGATCTGTATCTGCCAAATCACTATTCCACTCCGCTAAAGATTTAGCATATGGGTCTAAAACAAGAACAGATTGATCCCCACGAGTGATTTCATAATGGTAGTAGTAACCACGATAGTCCGCGATACCAAGACCTGATTGACTGTTCAATTCGAGGTCCCATTGTCCTTTATCGCCCTTGGTCATGGCCAATTTACCGACCACCTTAGATTGGTCATCCTTATCATAAAGAACAACTGCCACACTATCTGCACTTGGAGACCAGAGAGTCATATCAACGACACTACCAGCCTGACGCACACGCGCACCAAGTTCTCCATCATAAGCATAGAGCTCATCCTTCAATTGCCAACTCATAGTTGTTGTGAAGCTATCATTGCCATATTTGAGGGTATAGCCCGCATTTTCTTGGTTGAAATCCCCGAGGACTCGCACCTTGTTGCTGGTAAGGTCCAAGACAAGGTCCGTCACTGCAACTGTCTGACCATTCTTATCTGTTACAGACAATTTTTCTAAAATACTTTCCTTATCAGCACCTTCCAGCGTTGTAAATGCTGCTTCTAAGGCTGTTAGGCTAACATGAGAAACACCTGTCACACGGACATTATTGACAAAATAAGGGTTGGTGTAAATAGTCGCATCATCATCCTTGAGGAAGATTTGTGTCTGATTTTTCAAATCTTTAAAGCTATAATCTTTCTGTTGAATCTTCACATCGTCTCCTGACTTGCTTTCATCCAATAGCAAGAAGCCAATGGAACTTGGTAAATCTGTTAATTTGACATCAATATAGGCACCGTACTTGCCTTGATTTTCAAAATCAATACCATTTGGCCAGTCACCCAAGGTAAGGTCAGTCACATCACCCCAAATCCAGAGACCTTTTTGATCATAATCGCCATCAGTACGGAAGTAATTGATACGGATGTAGCCTTCTTTAAGCGGTTGATAGAGGCTGAGTTGATAATTCTCATCAAACCAAGCTTCATTCATCTTGGTGCTAATCCGTTCAATGGCCTTGTCACCTGTGATGTTATCACCAGAAGTGTTATTAATCAACAGACTAATCTTGCTGGCTGTTTCATCTTTCATCTTGATGTCCAAATAATAGCCATAGTCATCCTGTTTAGCGGTGCTGAAATTGGTTGCACCCGTTGGCCAAGCACCAAGATCTGATGATGGTTTTTCCACATCATCCCATGTCCATAAACCTAGACTAGATAAATTATCAGATGGTAGAGTTTTAAAGTGAACACGGAAGTAGCCTGCTTCAATTGGCTCTTCAGTCGCTCCTTGCACACTTGCATTGACAATGTCACCTGCTTGAGTCTGAAGGAGCATGGTGCCACCTTGACCGATTGTTGGAAGTTCGACTTGAACAACCCATTTACCGTCTTTCTCGATAGCTTGATACGTTTTTCCTGTGTAGGCATCTGTGACAACCACATCCTTACCAGATACTTCAATTGCCATTTCCTTGCTCTCGGTATTGGTTGAGAAGACAAGATAGGCAGCTTGATCTTGGTAACTGCGTTTACTGATAAGCCAACCTTGGCTATCATTTCCAGCAAGGG
Source organism: Streptococcus sp. A25 (assembly GCF_043674095.1). Classification (NCBI taxonomy): domain Bacteria; kingdom Bacillati; phylum Bacillota; class Bacilli; order Lactobacillales; family Streptococcaceae; genus Streptococcus; species Streptococcus sp. A25. The sequence continues at coordinate 25,060 of NZ_JBIMJO010000014.1, read as the reverse complement.
TGCTTGTATCACCACGTGAAAGCAATGTTGAATTGGCATTGCGGAAAGCCAATAATTTCTGATAGTGATCTGTGATGTCGCTAGTCTCTACCTTGCTCCAATCGAAATCGTACCGGTTGTCATAAACTGGCCAATTGTTTTGTCCAGATTGCCCCACTTCTTCACCGTAGTAGATGACTGGCTGACCTTTAGCAGTAATCAAAAGACTAGCAGCCAATTTCAGTTTGTCCAGATTTCCTTCTTTTTCTGCGCCACCGAGACTGTAGAGGAAACCATCTTCGTCGTGACTGCCCAAGAATTGACCCAGAGAAGCTGCACTAGTCAGAACCTTGCTACGTTCTTCCAGCTCTTGTCCAGCTGCTTTTAGTTGACCATTGACCAGATATTTGGCAATATCCTTAAAGCCAAAGTCCAACAAGCTGTCCATAGTACCGACTCCCAAGTCACCCTTGGTATCCTTATAATTCGCTCCCCAAGTTTCCCCAATCAAGTGGAAGTCAGGATCTCTATCCACCAATTCATTTTTGAAATGTTGCCATGTGGTATCATCAACGTGTTTGACTGTATCGACACGGAAAGCATAGATAGAATTGCCCTTGGCAGTTGTTGAGCGTTCCAACCAAGATGCCTGCCAAGCAACCAACTGATTGCGAACAGCTGCTTCTTCTGTCTTGAAGTCAGGCAGTCCTGAAAGCGAACCAAGCTGGTCATCTCCCTGCTTGTCTTCTTCCTTAGTCCGTACCATACCTGCAAAGGTTTCTTCTGTACCATAGCCAGCATGGTTAAGTACCACATCAACAATAATATTAATGCCTTTTTCCGCCGCGGCATCAATCAATTCGTGGAAATCAGCTAAACTTCCCAAATGCGGATTTAGTTTCTCAAAATTGGATGCCCAATAACCATGGTAAGCATAATACTCTCCATCTGTTGCGCTACCAACATTCTGCGGAATATTTTCCACAATCGGAGTCAACCAGATAGAATCCACACCCAATTCTTTCAAGTAATCCAGCTTGGCTGTCACTCCTTTGAAGTCACCGCCTTGGTAAAGACCGCGAGGATTGGTCACGTCTCCGTCAACCACCTGATCATTGCTAACGTCACCATTGTAGAAGCGGTCAGTAATCATGAAGTAGATGACTTGCTCGTCCCAGTCTTTTTCACCATCTGCCTTGATACGCTCTGTAATGGTCACATCCAATTTTGTTTCGTAGTAACCGTTGTCCTTGTCATAGACCTTTACAGGAAGACTATAGGTCCCTGGCGCTGTGTCAGAAGTTGCCTTAATCGTTACACGATTGAGCTCAGTAGAGATTGGCACAAGGCCTCCACCGATGGCACTTGTATCGACTTCCATTTTGACAATCTCAGCATTTTCAGGGTTAGTGACAGTTACAGATACCAAGCCACTTTCATTGTAGTTGAATGGTGCTTTGCTACTTGCCTCAAGGGTCACATTTTTTGTACCCGGAGTAGCTTTACTTGTATCGAGTTCTACTTTCTCTTCGATAAAATATGGATTGGTATAGACTTTGTCGTCACCGTTTCGAAGGAAAATTTGGCTATGCTGTTTACGATCTGCAAAGGCTAAATCAATGGTTTTATTACCTGCCAAATCTGGATTATTCTGATTGATTAGCAGAAATCCAAGCTTGGAATCTAAACCATTCGATAGGGGAATATCCACATAGGCTCCGTATTTGCCAAGTTTAAAGTCAACGGCACCTGTTGGCCAGCCATCACTCGCTTCAGTCGTATCGCCCCAAGTCCAAACGCCCCAACCTTCATAATTATTGTCTTCACGGGTGTAGTTGATACGGAGAACATTGTCATCCTTGAGTGGCTCATAGCTAGAAACAGTATAATCGCTAGCAACCCAAGCCTCATTTTGTTCCGGAACAAGAAGCTCCACTTTTTGGTCCGATTCTGTTATTTTTTCCCCATCTTTAAGGACCAAATAACCGATTGTGCCTGGTGTCTCAGATTTTTTAATATCAACATAATGGCCGTAGTCATCTACCTGACTGCTTGAAAAATTCGCTGTATCCCTTGGCCATTGATTACCATCGGACGGCTCTGCCACTCCTCCCCAAGTCCAAAGTCCTTGACTTTCTGGTGCTGTTTCATCTACATTTTCAAAGTGCAGACGAATACTGCCTTCTTCAATCGGTGCTTCTGCCGGGGTGGATAATGTAGCTGTTTCTGCTGCAGCTCTTTCTGCCACAGCTGTTTCAGTAGTTGCCAGCGGTTCTGCTGATGCATTATCTACTGTTTCAACAACCTCCGTTACTGCTGGAGTCTCAACTGTTTCTGATACTCCAGTTGAATTTGATGTAGACTCAGTCACCGTTTCTTCTGAACTTGGTGCTGTATCCAAGGCTGTAGGCGTAGTCTCTGCAACTGGGGCTGGCTCAACTGTTTCGACAGGCTGCTCAGAAACATCGGTTATAATAGCTTCCACAGGAGTAGCCACTTCCTCAGCATGAACTGTTTGACCAGGTCCAGACATTAAAAAGGCTGTCGCTATACCGACGGACGCAACTCCTATCGTAAACTTACGAATTCCGAAAATAACTTTTTTTTCAAACATTGGTGATTTTTTTACTAAACGCAAACGTTTTCTATTCATGCCGTACTCCTTTGGTATGTATAATATGATAATAGTATATAAAAAATATTTTCTTTTGCGAACGTTTTCTTAATTGTTATCGGTAACAGCTTTCTTAATCAAAAAAGGGATTGTACTCTTTATTTACCCAGTCATCGTACCCATCAACACTGGATTTAACAACCCCTCTATTAGTTATGTAGCATCATTCATTTTATGCTCTAGTACTTTCTCTCACTACCAAGCTAGCTTGGCAAAATCGCTTTTGTTCCTTTAATTCACAGCCCTCCACCAGAGTCATTAACTGATTAACAGTAATTCTCCCCATTTTTCGGAACGGTTGCCGCATAGTGGTTAATTGAGGACGAGAAACGCGGTCAATAAAGATTCCATCAAATCCAATAATCCCATAATCTTCTGGGACTCTCTTTGATGAAAATAATAACCCCCGCTCAATACCAAGCGCTATGCGATCAGAAGCACATATAAAGCAAGTATTGGGTGATAACAAGTCCAATTGTCTTACAAAGTCTTCTGATACCCTAGACCTGTTTTCTAGACGATAAATTTTAGGGGGATGTCCCAATTCCTCCATTGCCTCTACATACCCAGCTTCCCTAGATTGTGCAAAGGCATCTGGCAAATCTATCCCAACAAATACGACCTGTTCATAGCTTTTCTCAAAGGCAAAGCGACTTGCTTGGTAGGTTGCTTCCTTATTGTGTGTATCTACAAACGGAAGTCCCACCATATTTTCGCCAAATAAGACTACGGGTTTCAACAAACTCCGCAACCAGCCATAATCTTCTATACGCGCGCCCGTGACAATGTAGCCGTCACATTGTTCTGTCACTTGATTCCGATCCGTCACAATTTGCATTGTATAGTTTTTTTCGCTCAGTCCGAGTGAAATTCCTGCTATCAACTCAGCATAATAAGGCTCGACAGTCTCCATTTCCTCTAAGATAATGACCTGGACTGTCAGAGTTCGTTGTTGTGCAAGGGCTTTTGCCACAACATTCGGTTGATAATCTAACTCTTTCATTGCTAACAAGACCATCTGTTTTAACTCTTCCGTAACGAGTTCTGGATGATTCAGAACCCTGGAAACTGTCATCTTTGAAACATTGGCCCTTTTCGCCACATCTGCCAACGTCGTCATATATCTCCTCTCTTATTTTCTAGCCAAAATATGCAAACGTTTTCTTGGTGTTATTATATATTATTTACTACTAAAAAGTAAAGCACTTTCATCACATTATTTTACAAGAATTTTCTGAATAATCCGCGAATCTGTTTTTTTAATTATAAAAAGGCCTATTTATTAGACCTTTTAACTGTATTTAAAAAGACGGTGTTGACATAACCCTTGAGAAGATACGTTGAACTTAATCCTAGTCAAGTCTTCTTGTTTTAGATAGAACTCTTTGGCGTGCTTAAATCTCAAAAAACTTGTCAAAAGGATGGCGGGAGAGCCTTTTTATTTTGTCCAGATGAGGTGGTTTAAGCACCAAAACAGACACTTTTCTCTAAAAACAGTAAAAAAGACAAATACCGAAACGATATTTGTCTGCAATCTGAAGAGGCCGAAGCCTCTTTTCATTTTCACTAAGGATTATTTAGCGATTTTTGCGAAGTACTCAAGAGTACGAACAAGTTGTGAAGTGTAAGACATTTCGTTGTCGTACCATGAAACAACTTTCACCAATTGTTTGCCGTCAACGTCAAGAACTTTAGTTTGAGTTGCGTCGAACAATGAACCGTATGAGATACCTACGATATCTGAAGATACGATTTGGTCTTCAGTGTAACCGTAAGACTCGTTAGCAGCAGCTTTCATTGCAGCGTTGATTTCGTCAACAGTTACGTTTTTCTCAAGAACAGCAACCAATTCAGTTACAGAACCTGTTGGAGTAGGTACGCGTTGTGCAGCACCGTCCAATTTACCGTTCAATTCTGGGATTACCAAGCCGATAGCTTTAGCAGCACCAGTTGAGTTAGGAACGATGTTTGCAGCACCAGCGCGCGCACGACGAAGGTCACCACCACGGTGTGGTCCGTCAAGGATCATTTGGTCACCAGTGTAAGCGTGGATAGTTGTCATCAAACCTTCAACAACACCGAAGTTGTCTTGAAGAGCTTTAGCCATTGGAGCCAAACAGTTTGTAGTACATGAAGCACCAGAGATAACTGTTTCAGTACCATCAAGGATATCGTGGTTAGTGTTGAAAACGATTGTTTTAACGTCGTTACCGCCAGGTGCAGTGATAACAACTTTCTTAGCACCATTTTCATGGATGTGTTGCTCAGCAGCAGACTTAGATGCAAAGAAACCAGTTGCTTCAAGAACGATTTCTACACCGTCAGTAGCCCAGTCAATGTTAGCTGGTTCGCGTTCTGCAGAAACTTTAACGAATTTACCGTTAACTTCGAAACCACCATCTTTAACTTCAACAGTACCGTCGAAACGACCTTGAGTTGTGTCGTATTTCAACAAGTGTGCAAGCATTGCTGGATCTGTAAGGTCGTTGATACGAGTAACTTCAACACCTTCAACATTTTGGATACGACGGAATGCAAGACGACCGATACGACCGAAACCGTTAATACCAACTTTAACTACCATTTATGATTTCCTCCTTATGAAAATCGAGTTGTATTTTTAAAAGGCAAGCCTTTTAATCCTTTTTGTGAAAAATATAACTTGTAGATTTGCAAGATAGTTTTCAACACTCTTATTATATAACTTATTTTATAAAAATGCAAGAGATTCATGAGCATTAAGAAATTAAACCAACAGACCTATCTTCAATCCAATTATTCCACTGCTTTCAAACGTCACTATCACCAATCGCCGTCTAAGTGGAGGCAATAAAATCGCTAAGCAAAGGAAGAGACCCAGCCCTTCCTTTTTTTCTATATAGATACCAATCTTAGCAGCGCTGTCGCCAGAACACCAACCAGGACCGCAAGCAAGATGTTTTTCGTCTTGAGAACCACCCAAAAAGTTGGAAGTAAAGCTAGGCTTTCTACCGGCAAGAAGCTCGGCAACCGTCCAACCTCCTCGTCCATGATACTAGATAAGGTCAAGGCAAAGATAATGGTCAGCGGCAAAAAGCTGAGAAACTTGACCAGTCTATCAGGCAAACCTTTTTTTTGAGTCAAGACAAACGGGAGAACCCGCGGAAACCAAGTCACCGCAGCCGCAGCTAGAATAATCAAAAATATAGTTTTATTGACCATCAACCATCACCCCCACTGTACATCCAACAAGCGTCGCCAACAAGACCGCCAAATAAGACGAGACTAGGCTTGCCAAGCCAACATAAACCACCAAAACCGAAAGCATAATCAAACCAATCTTCTTCATAGGAAGTTGCCGAGCCATAGCCTCCAATTGGCCAGAAAAAATCCCAACAAACATGGCAATCAAAGCAAAATCCAAGCCCAAAGCCTCAGGATTAGCAATCAAACCACCCAGCACATTTCCCAAAACTGTAAAGACAAACCAAGAGGCATAGCTGGCTAGATTATTGCCATACATCCAACTGGGCGCAATCTGCTTTTCCTCAACATGCTTTCGCAAAAGCACCGCATAAGATTCATCCGTCAAGAGGGAACCTATCAAAATATTAGAACCCAGGCTATTGCCTTGAAAAATCGTTGTCGTGTGCAAACTCATCAAAAAAAGGCGGATATTAACAAAAAATACCGTCACCGCAATGGACAAAAGCGGTGCCCCAGCTAAAATCATAGCACACATGACAAACTGGGCACTCCCCGCGTAAACCAAGAGACTCATCAGCCCCATCTCAACGGCAGTAATCCCTGAATTGACCGAGACCACCCCGCAAGCAAAACCGATGCTAGCATAACCCAAAACCGTCGGCAGAGCTGCTTCCATGCCCGACCGAAAATTCATATCCTTCATATCTTCTCCTATTGATAACAAGAGGCTGGGCAAACGTCCAACCTCTCACAAAACTCTTACAAATTATCAAACGCCAAACTCGGCTTGGCATTGAGCTCCCAACCCGCAAAGTTACCCTTGTTGTACTCGGACACAGCCGCAAGAGCAATCATCCCGGCATTGTCACCACAAAGACGAAGAGGTGGAATAATCACATCCACATCGGTGATTTCAGCCGCCAGACGCTCACGCAAGCCTTGATTGGCCGCTACACCGCCCGCCACAACCAAGGTCTTGACAGGATAGGCCGCCAAAGCCTTCTTGGTCTTGGCCATCAAAATATCCATGACACAGGCTTGGAAGGAGGCCGCCAAATCTTCATTGGACAGACTTTCACCCTTTTGCTGGGCATTATGGTAGAGGTTGATAAAGGCCGACTTGAGACCTGAAAATGAAAACTCTAGATTATCTTCCTTGATCATAGCCCGCGGGAAATTGTAAATGTCCTCACCTTGATGAGCCAATTCATCAATGACCCGACCAGCCGGATAAGGCAAGCCCATAACGCGACCGACCTTATCATAGGCCTCGCCGACCGCATCATCGCGCGTCTCACCGACAATTTTGTAATCGCCCGCCTCAGACACATAGACCAACTCCGTGTGCCCGCCGCTGACCAAGAGCGCCAGCAAGGGAAATTCCAATTCCTTAACCGCACGCGCCGCCATCAAATGCCCCGCCATATGATTAACAGGAATTAAAGGCAAACCATGTGCCCAGGCAAAAGCCTTGGCCGCCGAAATCCCAACCAAGAGTGCCCCGACCAAGCCTGGACCGTAGGTTACCGCAACCGCTGACAAGTCCTCAGCCGTTACCTGAGCAGCAAACAAAGCCTCCTCGATGCAAGCCGTGATAACCTCCACATGGTGGCGGCTAGCCACCTCGGGCACCACACCCCCAAAACGCTGGTGGCTGGCAACCTGACTGGCAATCACATTGGACAAAAGCTCCGCTTCACCTCGTAAAACCGCCACTGACGTCTCATCACAGGACGTCTCAATCGCCAAAATCAATCTATCTTTCATCACGTTCTCTCTTCATTATCACCGCGTCCTCGACAGGATGGCGGTAGTAGTCTTTTCGTTTTCCTATTTTGGTAAAATGCTGGCGTGTATAGAGGGCCTGGGCTGCACTGTTAGATTCCCTCACTTCGAGAAAAATGTCCCCTTCCCAGTCCCTCACAGCAGCCATTAGCTGGCTTGCAATCCCCCGTCCCTGAGAATGAGTCTTAACAGCAATCTGCAAAATCTCCATCTCATCCAGAACCGTCTGCACCGCTAAAAATCCGACCACATCCTGCTCATCATAGGCCAGATAATAGGTCGTATCCGCCCCAGCCATATCCGCAGCCACTTGACTTTCCGTCCAAGGCGACCGCTCATACACATCCGTCAAAACGGCATATACAGCCGGAACCAAGTCCACCTGCCCCTCGTATTTCCTGATTTCAATCATACACGTTTGATATAGTTTTCATCACCAGCAGCATGGTCCTTGAGCCAATTTTCCTCAGCCTCGACACGTTTGAGGTAGGCTGGCTCAAAACTGGTAACTTCCACCGCAGGCAAGTCCTGACCAATAACCGCCAGCTGATAGGCGGACGGCAGGCTGGTTTGAATAGCCGCCTCTGGAAAAGCTTGATTTATCTGCTCGACAAAGTTTGTTACTTCCCCGACAAAAGTCAGGTTTTCCTGACCAGACAGGCTAGCCAATAATTCCTCAAATACCCAGTATTGGTCAGCTTGAGTAGCTCTGCCATTTTCATAAACCCCAGCATAGACCGAATTACGGCGCGCATCAATGAGCGGAACTACCCGACCAGAGAGGCCAGCTGACACCAGCGACTGCAGGCTAGAAACCCCGACCAAATCAATCTGCAGAGTGTAAGCCAGAGTCTTGGCTGTCGCCACCGCTACCCGCAAGCCCGTGTAAGAACCAGGCCCCTGAGCCACGACAATTCGCTCCAAATCCTTGGGTGTCCAACCGACCTGAGCCACTAAAAAATCCACTGTCGGCATGAGGCTGATACTGTGATTTTTCTTGATGGCCAAGAGCGTCTCCGCCAGCAGGCGGCCATCTTCCACCAGCGCCACCGAAAGAGCCTGATTGGAACTATCTAATGCTAAAATTTTCATGATTTTCTCCCTTTGAACTGCTATCTCTCTATTGTAAGCTATCTTGGATATTTTTTCAAATAATGAAAAGACTGGGGTGTGATTTCCCAGTCAGTTATTCTTTTCTCTTCAATTCCACCACTTGATCATATTGAATATCCTCGTCGATATGGTGGGCAATTTCCAATATCATAATCGGTAAAGAATGTAGGAGTTTGCGAACAGCCTTGCCATTTTTCTCATCCAAGGCTGCCGTTACCTCATCTGCTAGGAGAATGTCCTTCTTCCGCAGGAGGAAACGAGCAATTTCCAGACGGACGCGTTGACCACCTGAGATATTGTCACCGTTATTTTCTACCTTCACATTGAGAATATCTGTAAATTCATCAAGAAGCCCAACCTTGCTCAGAACATCTAACAGTTCTTGGTCTGTAAAATCATCACCCAAGGTCAGATTGTAACGAATAGTATCGCTAAATAAAAACGGACTTTGGCTAATCAGACCGATATTGCCTTGAAAATCCTCTCGATTCTGACCACCAGCCTCCGTCACATAAACACAACCTCCATCTGCTGTTTCTTGTCCTAGTAAAATCCGAAAGAGCGTTGTTTTACCAGAACCACTGGCACCTTTGATTAAGACCTTTTCTCCCATCTTGAAGGAAACATTCAACCCAGCAAACAGTTGCTTATCGCCATAGGATTTGGCTAAATCTTTCATATACAATCCCTGAATGTCAGACAGATGACTTTCTTTACGCTCCACAAAATCAGGCTCTGTTTCCAAAATGCCAAAGATTTTATCTGCAATCGCCTGAGCTCCTTGGATATCGACTGCCATGTACATGAGATTCTGAATTGGACCAGCCAGGCGGTTGGAAGCAATGAACATAGTCAGCAAACTAGCAACCGTAATGGTTTCACCATTCATTATCAAGTAAAAACCAATAGCAACAGGCAATATCTGGCTGAAAAACTCCATAAAACCATTAAAGAAAAAGACAATATTGTGGGTAAAAGCATATCGCTGTATGGCTACTTGATACTCTTTAACTATTTGATCTACCCGATGAAAACTCTTTTCAGCACTTTGATTCACAAGAAGCGTTTCACTACCATGGATACTATCGGATACTTCCTCATGAACTTTAGTTCGCAGTTCCGAGAACTCCATCCCAGTATCTTTTAATCTTTGATTTAGTAAAAATTGTGGAACTGGTCTCAAAATCGTACACACCACAAAAATAGACCCCAACAAAATGTCCTGCATTATGATGTAAAGGGCAGTAACGAAGCTGACAAACCCCCAACACAGGAAACCTGCAATCGGTTCAAGATACCTATCTCCCAACAATTCCATATCCTGAGTTAATAGGGTTATCTTATCATTATGGCTATATTTAGAATTTGAAATCAGCTTTCTAAATAAGGACGAGCGAATGCCGATATGAATTTCTCTTCTAAATATATTATTTGTATAATTGCCGAAGAGCATCAAACTATAAATCACTAAATAAACAGACAAACCATACACTAATAGTTGCCAAATTTTTCCGAAACTTAACTCCTCACTCCCGAGTTGCAATATCTTGTTCATTATTAAGGGTTGAGCCAGCACGACTCCGCCATTCATAAAGATACCAAATATCACCAACCATCTGTATTTTTTATCAATATAGCCATAAATTTTAAGTATTCTCTTCATAAGCAACCTCCAATAGCAAAAAGAGAGGCTAGCACTCCTCTCATAATCACAAAACTATGGACGTGTACAAGGTGAATTACAACTACCATTTGTATAAGTATGACTAGATTGACCATACTCTTTATTTGAAATAATAGACATAAAATTTCCTCCTTCTAACCCACATCTAAAATATCATGATAGGACTTAGTCAATGCGAATAGTGCTAGATTTCTTTTAACTAACTTCTGCATACTACGACAGAGTACCTCAGAAGAGTGTTTTGATATTCGCTTAGCCATTGGGCAATGACCTGACTTACAAATCAAGACAAAAGGGCATGATTTACAGTTTTCATCCACTTCAATTACCCATTGACTCAATTTATCATGATTAATAAAACACTTATTTATATTACCAAATACATTTTTAGGATGATATAATGCGACTGTGCAAGATTGCACAATCCCTCTTACATTAAACATATAGTGATTCATCCGATTGGCATAACAAGTAAAACGGTTATTTAGAAAATAACTAACTAAAGAAATACTATAACCAATAGAATTTGCTAGCATTGATAGTTCAAAACTCGCATCATAATCAAGTAAAGTCACACAATCTTTCTCCGAGCGATCCCCCTGCCCCCAATCACCAACATTATGGTAAGAAAAGCTAAACCGTTCATCATTCTTAAAATACAAACCATCTCTATTAAGAAAAGATTTTATATTTTCTTTATTCTCTTTTGAAATATTAAATCGAATCGTGCAGAAAAAATCTAACTCACTATCTTTCATTGCCTGTAAATTTTTATAAATACGACTGTATGACCCTCTGTCGTTTTTCAAAACCCTCTGGCAATCATGACTATCTTGGTTACCATCTATCGTTATTTGATAACTACGGACACTGAAATCTTCAACCAAAGACTTAAATTTATTCAACGATAAGAGATAACCATTTGTAGTAATGTTTGCTAAATAGTCTACCTCATAATTTTGACAAATTTCTTGAAATTTTTCTGAAAGATATTGAATCGTTCGATACCCGAGCAGAGGCTCGCCACCAAACCAAGCAACTTTGAAAAACTTATACTTTCCAGTACTCAACTGCTCTTCCGCAAATCTCAGAATTGCATCCTCTGTCTCTCTTGACATAGCAATGTTTTCAAACTTTTCATAACAATATTTGCAACGAAAATTACAATCTCCGTGCGTTAAAATTGTGAACTCTAATAAAGTGTCGTCTATCTCACGTATCTTCCTTAAAGATTGATTTACCTCATCGTCCTCTGGAAAATAATGAAACTGTTCCAGGTAGGTCTTGTATTGCTCTTTAGTCTCCTCGTCAGTCTTCAATTTTTCTAACAATTGATTCTTAATTAGAAATGAATGGTTATTCTTTGTATTGAAATAGACTATACCTTCGTCACATTCCTGCCGGAGAACATAGGGTGACATCTCCATACGCATACCTCCCTGTCTTTGATTTCACTTATTATTATTTCTTGTCTAAATTCTAACACAACTCAATTGATACTAGTGAAACTTGAAAATATGTAATTTATTTTTATAAAATTACATATTTTCAAGTTAATAATTGCCGTGGAAAAATGAGTTATAATGAAATAAAAAACAAGGAGGCTTGATTAGCTATGAAGAAGGCGTTTTTAAAATCAGTATTTTACCTTTTACTAACCTTACCCATTATTATTTATCCAATTCTTCCAACTTCACTAACAATCTTCTTTTAAAACACATAATTTGTAATGACGTTCCAAGAGTGTCGACACTTTGCTACTCACTATCAATCCAACGGAGGCAATATAGGCCTCTGTTTTTGTTTGAAATTCCATGGAGCCACCTGATTTGATAAGTGCAATACATAGCTTGAAGTAATTCACAAAAATCTGTTCAAAAGCATCTGTTATCTCAACCAGTCTCTCCAGTTCCGTTAAAAATTCTTCCGCTAAACCGTACTTCTCTCGTTCTATCATTTCTCCGACTGAATTGATCAGTATTTTTTTCAAATAATCTCGATGCTTTCTTAATTTTCGATAACTTTTAGATTTATTCTTCAACTCAGATAATAAACTAACAATCATATGATCATTCAACAGCATTTGTGCATTCAAAAATAAATAGAGCTCAAAACTGGTCCATTCCTCAATGGCAAAGAGATAATCTGAAAGAAACTTCCTATCCTCCTCGTCAAAATCAGTTCGTCCATCTAAGGCAGCCAGCGCCACCTTGATGACTATTCTATTTAACCGAGCATAGAGTTCCCCCTCTGCTTTCAAGAGGTCTGACTTCAACAGTTCCCGTAGCCCATCCCTATCCTGTTGGTAATACAAATCTGAAATCAGATTAGCCAGCTCAATATGGGGCGCTTCCTTGTAGCCATGGTATTTGTAGGTAAACTCCTCCATGGTCATGTTGATCCCCTCAACTGCCAGTATCATCTTATCTGCCGCCAACATAGATTTTCCAGACTCAAAGCGTGATAGCTGGGCTGCTGTAAAGTCTCCTCTGACGACATCCTTTTGCTTAACCAAGCGAGAATTTCGGAGTTCCCTGTAAAATTCGCCTAAACTCATTTGTGGTACTGTACCCATGACTCATCCCCTTTCTTGATGCATTGAAAATCCGCTTACATTTATTATAATGTCCAAATATATTTTTGTCAATTTTACTTATTATTCTGCCAAATGACTGCTTGTTTCTGAAAACCATAACACTTTTCCATTTTCCTACCAAACCCTTTTACCATCAGCAAATTTTATGGTATAATGAAGAGTAATATACCGGCTGTGAAACCTAATAACTCAAAAAAATTGAATAGACCCAACAAATAGCATCCCTATTTGTATCTTTTTCATAGACACAGTCAAAAGGAGAAAGGAAACTATACTACACATGATTTTTAAAGTATTTTACCAAGAAACCAAAGTCAGCCCACGCCGTGAGCAGACCCAAGTTCTCTATGTTCAAGTAGATGCTGCTGACGAATTGCAAGGTCGTATCAAGGTCAAGGAATTGGTTGAAAACAAGTTCCCAGCCTACAACGTCGAATTTGTCGACCTCCTATCTGACAAGCACCTCGAATACGAGAAAGAGCACGCAGATTTCAAACTTACGGAGTTCTAATTTATGTCATCAGTCAATCTAAAACCTCATGAAGTTGGCGTCTTCGCCATCGGTGGTTTGGGAGAAATCGGGAAGAACACCTACGGTATCGAGTACCAGGACGACATCCTCATCGTTGATGCCGGTATCAAGTTCCCCGAAGATGACCTATTGGGTATCGACTACGTTATCCCAGACTACTCCTATATTGTTGAAAATATCGACCGCGTCAAAGGCTTGGTCATTACCCACGGGCACGAGGACCACATCGGGGGGATTCCTTTCCTACTCAAACAAGCCAATGTCCCTATCTACGCAGGTCCCCTAGCCCTAGCCCTTATTCGTGGCAAATTAGAAGAGCACGGTCTCCTTCGTGATGCCAAACTGTTTGAAATTAACCACAATACAGAATTGACTTTTAAACACCTCAAGGTCAGCTTCTTCCGCACCACCCACTCCATTCCAGAACCCCTGGGTGTTGTGGTCGATACACCGCAAGGAAAAATCGTCTGTACCGGTGACTTCAAGTTTGACTTTACTCCAGTTGGGGAGCCAGCTGATTTGCACCGTATGGCAGCCCTGGGAGAAGAAGGCGTTCTCTGCCTCCTCTCTGACTCGACTAACGCTGAAGTTCCGACCTTTACCAACTCGGAAAAAGTGGTCGGTCAGTCCATCATGAAGCTGATTGAAGGCATCCACGGGCGCATTATCTTCGCATCCTTTGCCTCCAACATCTTCCGCCTCCAGCAGGCTGCAGATGCTGCTGTCAAGACCGGTCGTAAGATTGCTGTCTTTGGCCGCTCCATGGAAAAAGCTATTGTCAACGGTATTGAGCTGGGCTACATCAAGGTGCCGAAAGATACCTTTATCGAGCCAAATGAAATCAAGGAATACCCTGCCAACGAGATAATGATTCTCTGTACAGGTAGTCAAGGAGAGCCAATGGCGGCCCTCTCGCGGATTGCCCACGGTACCCACCGTCAGGTTCAACTCCAGCCAGGCGATACGGTTATCTTCTCATCTTCGCCGATTCCGGGAAATACCACAGGTGTCAACAAGCTCATCAATATCTTGATCGAGGCCGGTGTCGATGTCATTCACGGCAAGATTAACAACATCCATACCTCCGGACACGGTGGCCAGCAGGAACAAAAACTCATGCTCCGCTTGATTAAGCCAAAATTCTTCATGCCTGTGCATGGTGAATACCGCATGCAAAAAATCCATGCCAGTCTAGCTGTTGATACTGGAGTTCCTAAGGATAACATCTTCATCATGGAAAACGGAGATGTCCTAGCTCTGACCAAGGACAGAGCCCGCATGGCCGGTCAATTCAACGCCCAAGATATCTACGTTGACGGAAACCGTATCGGTGAAATCGGAGCCGCTGTCCTCAAAGATCGTCGTGATTTATCTGAAGACGGTGTAGTCCTTGCAGTCGCAACCGTAGACTTCAAGACCAAGATGATTTTGGCTGGACCAGATGTCCTCAGCCGAGGTTTCATCTACATGCGTGAATCAGGCGACCTGATTCGTGAGAGCCAGCGCGTTCTCTTCAACGCCATCCGTATCGCCATGCGCAACAAGGATGCCAATATCCAAACGGTCAACGGCGCTATTGTCAACGCCCTGCGACCATTCCTTTATGAAAAAACAGAACGGGAGCCAATCATCATTCCAATGATTCTGACCCCCGATCGCTAAACAAACTAAATCGAAGCAGGATTCCTCTTCGATTTTTTTATTTGAAAAAATTGGGAGCGGGAAAGAACTCGAATAATGAAAAGAGAGTTCGTCAACAAGTCCTTATTTCCAGTTGTTGAGCTGAACCAGTCTATCCCCAGACTGTTTCACTACCGTCCCCGAACAGCTCCAACAGTCAGAGTAGTGACTGTTGGAGGTTGGAAATTGAACGAACGGAGTTCGTATCATTCGTTAGGACTGGTTCGGAGCGTCAAACGCGAAGGAAATGAGGCTTTCTACGCAACCCTTATTTCCAACTTCAAAAGGTTCCCCGAAACGTATGAACAATCAACCCCTACGTCAATATGTTTTTACTAATTAATGAGGTTGAGGTTGGATTTTATGCCCTACCTCAACATTTTCCTATTCTCCTTATGAAGTGATATTTTGTGACACCTTTGAGGGGAACGTCCTCTAAACTCGCGTATAGTTCATAGCCATTTTTCAAGTAGAAATCCTTAGCTTGGTAGGATTTGGTGGATAGGGTAATACTGGTCACTTCCAGTTCTCTGGCCTGCTCCTCCAATTCTGACAACAATTGACTACCCAGCCCCAAACCTTGCGCTTCTTTAGCCACTACCAAAGCTTTGACATGAATAGTTTCCAATGTCTTCACCGCCTGCAGGACACCGACCAACTGACCGTCCTGTTCTTTGGTCAATACAAGCTCAGTCGGCGACAGTTTCTCTAAAGACTCCGGACCAAATTCCTCTACAAATTGCTGGTCAAACACCTGATTTACAAACTCATCAATCATTTTCCACCTCCATCGATAGAAAAAGAAACCCGAAGGCTTCTTTCCTCTTAATATAAATCCAAGTAGTTATCAATTTCCCACTTAGAAACGTAGGTCGCGTAGCTTGCCCACTCGATTTTCTTAGCTTCAATGAAGTTGGTGTAGATGTGCTCACCTAGGGCTGCACGCACCACTTCGTCCTTGCGGAGAGCCTTGAGGGCATTGTGCAGAGTTGAAGGAAGATCAGTGATGCCTGCTTCACGACGCTCTTCATCAGACATGGCATAAATATTTGACTCTACAGGAGCTGGGGCTTCAATCTTATTTTTGATTCCTTCTAAACCAACTTCCAACAGAACGGCCATAGCCAAGTAAGGGTTAGCAGTTGGGTCTACAGAACGCAATTCCAAGCGAGTTCCCATTCCACGAGATGCAGGTACGCGCACCAATGGCGAGCGGTTCTTACCAGCCCAAGCAATGTAAACTGGCGCCTCGAAACCTGGAACCAAACGCTTGTAAGAGTTAACCGTTGGGTTGGTAATGGCAGTATAGTTATAGGCATGCTTGATCAAACCACCAAGGAAATAGTAGGCTGTTTCAGACAATTGCATACCATTCGGATCTTCTGGATCATAGAAAGCATTGTTTCCATCCTTATCAAACAAGGACATGTTACAGTGCATACCAGATCCTGCGATACCAAACTTAGGTTTGGCCATAAAGGTCGCATACATCCCGTGCTTACGGGCAATGGTCTTAACAACCAACTTAAAGATTTGGATATTATCACAAGCTTTTAAGACATCCTCATATTTGAAGTCGATTTCGTGCTGACCTACTGCCACTTCGTGGTGACTCGCTTCCACTTCAAAGCCCATTTCTGTCAGAACGTTTACGATTTCACGACGTGTATTATCAGCAAGGTCTGTTGGAGCAAGGTCAAAATAACCACCCTTATCATTCACTTCAAGTGTTGGGTTTCCGTGTTCATCCATCTTAAAGAGGAAGAACTCTGGTTCTGGACCAAGGTTGAATGATGAGAAACCTGCTTCTTCCATATGGCGAAGAGATTTCTTCAAATTTCCACGTGGGTCACCCGCAAAAGGCTTGCCATCAGTTGTATAAATATCACAAATCAAACCAGCTACACGACCATTTTCATCTCCCCAAGGGAAAATAGTCCAGGTATTCAAGTCAGGGTAGAGATACATATCTGATTCATTGATACGAACAAAACCTTCGATAGAAGATCCATCAAACATAACCTTGTTTGACAAAACCTTATCCACCTGCTCATCTGTTGCAGGAATTTCCACGTTCTTCATAATCCCCATAATATCTGTAAACATGAGACGTAGGAAGGTAACGTTTTTCTCTTTAATATCGCGTTTAATATCCGCTACTGTAATTGACATTGCTTTCTCCTCTATATTTGTGCTCTTTAAGATGACCGAAAAATGGAACTCGGACTTGAAAATCGTCCTTGTCGACTGAATTCATCATGCAAGATACGGCGAACATCCTCGTCCGTCAAGGTCTTGGTTTCCTGTTTGAATTTTTCTTTTACCTGACGATTAGCATATTCCTTCTTAATCGCAGCAATATTCAAACCCTCATCCAAGAAATCCTTGATTTCCAAGAGCAAGTCCATATCATTTAGAGAATACAAGCGACGGTTTCCTTCATTACGCTCAGGCTTAATCAAGCCCTGGTCCTCATAATAGCGAATCTGTCGGGCCGTCAGGTCAGTCAACTTCATCACACTACCAATCGGAAAAATGGCTAAGGAACGACGGAACTCTTTTTCTCTCATAATGAACTCCTTTCTGCACACTATTATAGGGGAAATTTTTCTGGGCGTCAATATGTGATGTCACAATTTGTGACATGTTTTATCTCAAAAAGCGCTTTTTCAGCTTTTCCAGGTCATAATTAACCAGAATTGCTACAAAAACTCCTACAAATGTCTCAAAAACCCTTGTCAAAGCATAGACAATAGTCGAATCCCCTGCAGGTACCGACAAAGCAATGATTAGTAGAGTAGCAACACCACTGACAACCCCGGCAGTATTATTGAAGGCCACATTGGTCATAATGGTCAACATGGTAAAAATCGGTATGGCAATCAAGGTTACCCAAAAACTCTGTGAAAAGAAATCACTGAGGATGAAAAAGAGCAGGGCATAAAAACCACCGATAGAATTGCTGAGGACACGAGAAGAGCCAAAATGTACACTCTTTCCAAAATCCTCCCGCAGACTAAAGACCGCAGACAGAGCTGCTATCTGGAACCCATCCCATTTTAAGAGGTGAAACAGTAATATAACAAAGAAAACTGCCAGTCCCGACTTAAGGGTCCGCATCCCTAACTTAAACTTCTTGGGGTCAAATCGATATCTCTTAAACATACTACTATTCTAACATGATTTAGCAAAAATGTTTATCAAATGCCTGCAAAGATTGTGACAAATGGATGATATTGGCTGAACTAAATACTTTTCAAAGACTAGATAAACTAGCAAAAAACGACGGTCACCCGTCGTTTGATTGATTAGCTTATTTCTCAGTCAATGCTGCAAGTCCTGGCAATACTTTACCTTCAAGCAATTCCATTGATGCACCACCACCAGTAGAGATCCATGAGAACTTGTCTGCACGGCCAAGGTTGATAGCTGCTGCTGCTGAGTCACCACCACCGATGATTGATTTCACGCCTGGTTGTTTCACGATAGCGTCCATTACACCGATTGTACCAGCTTGGAAGTCTGGGTTTTCAAATACACCCATAGGACCGTTCCAAACAACTGTTTTCGCACTAGTCAAAGCTTCGTCAAATTTAGCGATTGACTTAGGACCGATGTCAAGACCAAGGAAGCCTTCTGAAACTGCTTCGCCTTCTGTATCACGAACTTCTGTGTAGCCAGCAAATGCGTTAGCTTCTTTTGAGTCAACTGGCAAGATCAATTTACCGTTTGCTTTTTCAAGAAGTGCTTTTGCAACGTCCAATTTATCTTCTTCTACAAGTGAGTTACCGATTTCGATACCTTGAGCTTTGTAGAATGTGTACGTCATACCACCACCGATAAGAACTTTGTCAGCTTTTTCAAGAAGGTTCTCGATAACACCGATCTTATCAGATACTTTTGAACCACCAAGAATTGCCACGAATGGACGCTCTGGAGTTTCAACAGCTTCTTGGATATATGCAATTTCGTTTTCCAAAAGGAAACCAGCTACTGCTTTTTCTACGTTTGCTGAGATACCAACGTTTGATGCGTGTGCACGGTGTGCAGTACCAAATGCATCGTTAACGAAGATACCATCACCAAGTGAAGCCCAGTATTTACCAAGTTCTTCGTCGTTTTTAGATTCTTTCTTACCATCAACATCTTCGAAACGAGTGTTTTCAACAAGGAGAACTTGTCCATCTTCCAAAGAATTGATAGCTGCTTCCAATTCAGCACCACGAGTAGCGCCAGCGATGAAAGCAACGTCTTGACCCAATTTAGCCGCCAAGTCAGCTGCTACAGGAGCCAATGATTTACCTTCTTTGTCAGCTTCTTCTTTCACACGACCAAGGTGAGAGAAAAGAATTGCACGTCCACCTTGCTCAAGAATATACTTGATAGTTGGAAGAGCTGCTGTAATACGGTTATCGTTAGTGATAACGCCATCTTTCAAAGGAACGTTAAAGTCCACACGGACAAGGACTTTTTTGCCCTTCAATTCAACGTCTTTAACAGTCAATTTAGCCATTAGATAGACTCCTTATAAAATTTTTACCTTTCAATTGTACCATATTTTTAACATTTTTCCCATTCAAAGAAAAATTTTTCACAAGATAATGATCAATCTAAGACCAAGTACGAACAATCAGCTGCAGCAACCAAAAGAAACTGGCACAAAGTCCAGTTTCCATTAGCATTTTTTGGTAACATTTTCCAGATAGCCTAGAGAATCCAGAGCAACAGAGCTATACTTCACTCTGCTCTAGTCAACTTTACCTTGACTCTCCCATTTCTAAATCAATCTGGCTTGTCCTGATGATTTCTGTAAAGCAATGGGTAAATTGAGCCGTGATTCCCCAAACTGTTTCTGGCAGGTTATCATAAAAGGGGATAGACCGTTTGTGGTGCTTGAAAGGGTAGTCCCGACCACCACGAATTCGCTCGAAGGGAAAATCTTGCTCCGGATCCAGACGAAGATAGAGGGGATAGTAGATTGGGTCCTGCTCAAGGAGTGTTGCCAGAGGCACGGTGAATAAGCGGGCCACCTCTTCATTGGGTACAATCTCTTTCCAGTCTACGTTTAAGCGACCGACAAAACAGCGGATAGTTGATTTGCCAAAGACCAGATAGTCAATTTCCCCTAAGATTTCTATAGATTCCTCTGCAAGATTCAGTTCTTCTACTACCTCACGGACCACCGCCGTCTCAGCCGATTCCCCCTCTTCGATACCTCCTCCAGGAAAAGAGACCTCCCCAGGTTGAGAAATAGACTCCGATCGGACTTCATACAAAACCTGCCACTGATCATCTGACCAGACTAGAGGCAGAAAAACCGCAAAAGACCTTTTCTCACCTAGAGGCTGAGGCTTGTAGTTATCGAGAATTTCCTGAATCTGACGAGGCATAGAACCAACTCCTTACTAACTAGTGATAAAATAATTTTAATCTATTTCCAGCCAAATAGCAAGTGAAATAGCAAAGAAAAACTGAGACGGTGTGTTCTCAGTTTTAGCAGACTTACTTCCCTTTCAGCATGCCCATAATACCTCTGGTCACCACGCGCCCGACTTCCCGGCCGACTTGGCTCATGAGATTTTTGGTAAAGCGGTCCATCATCGAATCGGAACGTTTGGCAGCTGGTTTGCTGGCCTTGGCCTCTGCTTTTGCTCTTTCCTTGGCAGCCTTTTCTTCCAATTTTGTTGTTTCTTTGGCGGCTTTTTCTGCTGCTTTTTTCGCCTCCGCCTGCTCTGCTTGCTTGATCAACTGCGCCTCTTTTTCTTGGGTCAGCGCTAGAATTTGCTCATGGGCAGATTCTCGGTCAACCGCGTCCGCATATTTGTCCATCAGAGAAGAATTATTGATGGCAGACAAGACCAGAGTCGCATCAGCTGTTCCCAACTGACTCTTCGGCGGATAAATCATCACCCGGTCTGCAAAGCTTGGTGTTCCATCTGCCTGCAAGGTCGAGACAACTGCCTCTCCGACCTGCAATTCTTGAATGACCTTGGCTAAGTCCTCAGCTCCTTCTTGACGGAAGGTATCCGCCACTGTCGCCACCGTTTTCAGTTCCTTAGGTGTGAAAGCACGGAGCCCATGCTGGATACGGTTGCCCAGCTGGCTAGCGATGCTATCAGGAATATCGGTCGGATTTTGCGTAACGAAAAAGACACCAACACCTTTTGAACGAATCAGGCGAACAATCAACTCAATCTTCTCCAGCAAGACCTTCGGTGCATCCTTGAAGAGCACATGGGCCTCGTCAAAGAAGAAGACCATCTTGGGCTTATCTAGGTCGCCTACTTCCGGTAAAATTTCGTAGAGTTCCGACAAAAGACTGAGCAGAACGGTCGAATAAAGCGTCGGCTGATTGAAAAGTTCTGTCGCCTGCAAGACATTGATAACCCCTTGTCCATCAGCAGTTGTCCGCATCAAATCCGCAATCTCCAAGCTGGGCTCACCGAAGAACAGTTTCCCGCTCTGCTGTTCCAAGACCACCAAACTCCGCAAGATGGCACCGACCGAACGAGCTGGAATATTGCCGTAATATTGACTAAGCTCTTGAGCATTTTCAGCCACAAAATTGAGCATGGCCCGCAAGTCCATAAGGTCCAGCAACAGCAGACCACGTTCATCCGCCACACTAAAGACTATATTGAGAATGGATTCCTGCGTATCATTGAGCCCCAGCAAACGGGTCAAAAGCACCGGCCCCATCTCAGAAATAGTCATCCGTACTGGAATCCCATTTTCACCGAAAACATCCCACAGCTCAACGGTATAACTCCTCGGCGAATAATCTGCATACTGAGTCTGCTTCAAACGACTTGGGTCAATTTCCTTGGTATTGGCCTGGACCAAACTATTGAGGTCACCCTTGATGTCCGATAGAAAGACAGGAATGCCCGCCTCACTCAGTTTCTCCGCCAAAACCTTGAGCGTCACCGTCTTACCTGTCCCCGTCGCCCCGGCAATCACACCGTGCCGATTGAGGCGCTTGAGCTGGATTTCCGCCCGTGCATGCCCGTACCCAAATGCAATAACTTCTGACATAATCTGCCCTCTTTTCCGATTGTTCTGTCTATATTCTAGCATAGTTTTTAGGAAAATAGCAGAGCAGACAGCTTGCAAGTTCACCGCAACAAGAAAAAAAAAGAAAAGCCTGACGAGCAGACTTTTTCATATTACAAATATAAATATTTAAACAGGGCAACTGCAGCGATTGACGCAAGGATTGGAGCAACAACGCCGACCCATGCATACCACCATTTTGAATCAGCCTTGGCTTGACCAAGAATTGATTTTGGCAAGAAGTGGTGAACGATACGAGGACCAAGGTCACGCGCTGGGTTGAGACCAGGACCAGTTGGACCACCGACCGCTGCAACAAGTGCCATAACAAGGAAACCGATACCGACATGGGCTACTGCAATGGAACCGGCAGTATATGGCGCAACCATTGTTTCAGCAGCAGTCTTATCATAGCCTTGCTCAATCAACTTACCAACCAACTCTGCACCGAAGAAGTTCTTTGTCAAAGCAAGCGCACCGAAGAACAAGACGAATGACCCAACAAACTCATTCAAGAAACCATTGATGGTTGCTGCTTTACGGCTTTCCGCTTTGCCATTGTCCAAAGCATTGATAGTAGAGAAAGAACCCAAGACATGGTTTGAATTCTCTGTTTTCAAGAAATATGGTTTGTAAACGGTGACAACGACCAATTGACCAAACATTGCACCCAATACCTGAGCGATAATGTATTGAGCCACATGTGCCCAAGGGAATAGACCTGAAACAGCCAAACCAAGTGTGAAGGCTGGGTTGATATGGTTACCAGAAACATTACCAAACATAAGGGCTGGCATCATAACAGCCAATCCGTAGCCGATAGCGATCAAAATCCAACCTGAGTTGTTCCCTTTGGTACCTTTGAGGTCGACGTTAGCAACTGTACCATTACCGATAATAATAAGCAAGGCAGTCGCCAGAAATTCAGTGATATATTTCACTGTCCATGTTGCATCCATAAATTTCAATTCTCCTTCCGATTTATAAATATTATTGATATTCTTCATTTTATCAAGTATAATATACAAAGTAAAGCATTAACTGGAAAGTGAAACGTTTACTTTCTGAAAACATATGATTACTTACACTATTTTTCAAGCGCCAAAGGAGATTTATATGGCTTCCCAAAATGACACGCTCATTTACAATATTGACAAAAGTATCAAGAAAAAAGCAGACTTGATTGAAAACAACTTCTTCGCCTATGCAATTCGCTCAGCTATGGCCAGTGTTTACCTAGCAATTGGTTTGGCTATCTCAGTTTATACAGCTGATAAGCTCAATCATATTGTAGATGGCCTCGGTAAATTCAGCTACGGACTCATGTTCGGCTGGTGCTTGGTCATGATTCTTTATATGAACGCTGAACTAGGCACTTCTAATATGATGTACATGACCTCTGCTATCCACCGTAAAGTGATCCCTACCAAAACAGCCCTCAAGATTCTAGCTACTTGTATCTTTTTCAACTTTGTTGGGGCAGTCATTGTAGCCTATATGCTCTCCTTCACAACTCCTTACCAGGTTGGACATTTGGAACATGATAGTTACCTGATTGAAGCTGTTGTCGCAAAACTGGCAAAAACACCTCTGACACAGTTTGTCGAGGGTATCTTTGCCAACATCGTAGTAAACATCGCTGTCTTTATCTCTATGCGCATGAAAGACGATGCGGGCCGTGTTATTTCCCTCATCTTTATCATCTTTATCTTTGCCTTCCTAGGCTTTGAGCACGTTATTGCCAACTTCTCTACCTTCTCCTTGGCCCTTTTCTCAAATGGTGGTCCAGTCGAGGGCATGACTATCCTCAGTGTCCTAAGGAATTTCCTCTTCTCAGGACTTGGAAACTACGTCGGCGGTGGTCTCCTTATCGGTCTCCTTTACAGCTGGCTCAGCGATAAATCAAAACTCTATGTCGACTAATCTAGAGAATGCGGTTTGGAAATCCAGCCGTATTTTTTGTACTCACCAATAGCCCGAGAGACCGAATATGATGCGAATAATCTAATTGCCCCTATTTCTAAAAATCAGACAGATAAAACCCTCTGAAAGCTCGATTTCAAAGGGTTTTTAGACTGTACGCAAAAAGAGCACAGACTCGACATCGCTTAGGGCTGCTGGATTCCTCCCCTGACCCGCTTCACGCACGAACCTTGCTCCATTTATTATTATATCACAAATTCACTAAAATTCAATATTTTTCTCAACTTCAAGCTTCCTGAAAATGAGAAATAAGTTCATACTCAGAGATAGATATTCTTCATCAACATCCTATCATCAACTAACCCCACTCTCAGTGTCACTTAACTAATAGACCTAAAATTCATTATCCAGGCCATCTGATAGCTTTGATTCCCCCTCATCACTTAAACTGGTCACCGTATTGGGCAAACAGATGAGTCTAACGTAACCGCCCAATAATGGAGTATCTTTTCAGCTTCCCTATTATCCAGTATACTGTTAGAGAAAACAGAACTGGAGGATTTTTTACGTCACACCCCATCGTCGCTTTGAGAAGAAAGGCAGAAACGATATTCTAATGAAAATTCATCTCGGAAAAGTGGAACTCACATTCTTTCAAGCAATCCACCAAGAGACACTAGAAACACTCTTGGATAAGGTACTGCACTATGACTATCCAGCTCAGTGATTTAGGACAAGTGCAACCGCCCACTATACTTCGTTATTGGGCAGTTGCGTCGTAACCGCCCAATAACAAGGTATCTATCTACTCACTCCCTCCTCCAGTATACTGTTAGAAAAACAAAACTGGAGGAT
>NZ_JBIMJO010000013.1:0-73220 GCF_043674095.1 Streptococcus sp. A25 | reverse complement strand
TTGGGCTAGCCCAGACAGCTTAACCTCTGGATCTCTAGTTATCAATGAACTTGTTGCACTTGACTTGACAATGTGCGTTTGCTTTAAGTATCTAATTTATACATTCAAAAACTCTTCAAAAGTCAAAACAGCAATGAGCTTGGGTTGGTTGCTACCATCCGGCTTGAATACCAGGGTCGTCCCTGCTGGAATATAGTAGCCATAGGCCTTGTCAAACTTGCCCTGGTGGGTAAATAAAATCGTTGATTTTCCAGCTTCAGGGACTTGAATGGTCCGATTCCGCAAGTTTTGTAAGGATTGCTCCAATTCCTGATCGTCAGAAAAATTCAAGGACCCTGTCAAATCTCGATTGATTTCCAAATTATCCCCGAATGCAGCCTGGGCATGCTGCCAGACGAAGTAATATTCAGAAGTAAGGATATGGTCAGCTTCTACCCCTAAATCCCGG
Organism: Streptococcus sp. A25; assembly: GCF_043674095.1. Classification (NCBI taxonomy): domain Bacteria; kingdom Bacillati; phylum Bacillota; class Bacilli; order Lactobacillales; family Streptococcaceae; genus Streptococcus; species Streptococcus sp. A25. The sequence goes on along the minus strand of NZ_JBIMJO010000013.1, from coordinate 72,772 downwards.
TATTTTTGCCCATAGAGTCCCATCTTTTCTACGCTAGAATCAGAAATCCGCTGGCCATCATCGATAACCTGACCTTGTAGATTCTCCGGAACTGCTGTCCGCTCTCCGCCAGCCCCTGTATAGCGAAAAACAAAAACATAGCCTCCGTCTGACAGATTCTGACCCAAATTTGCAGGATTGACTACACTCGCAATATCCAAGGGTGTGGGGTCAGCCTCTAATGCTTGCTTTGAAGGCAATTGACTAGAAGTTTCAGCTGCTCCACTGCTTGAAGTCCCAGTAACAGCAGCTTCAGAATCTGATGATTGTGCAGAATTCTGACCTTGACTAAGCCCGCAGGCTACAAGAATCAAACTGAACAAGGATAAAAATAAAATTCGGCTAAATTTCATATCAACCTCCTGTATCCAACTTTTTTTACAAATATATCACTAATTATTCATAAAATCCAGAAAAACGCACCAAAAAAGACCAACTCTCGCTGGTCATGTACTCTGCTTTCTTGTAAAAAATCTTTTCAGGGCCTTCCAGGTTTCTTTCATATCTCCCGAACGCTGTTCAAATTCGCCCTCCTGTCTGCTCTGGACAGTGGCATTGAGAACTGCTCCCACTATGAGAAGATGGCTCAAGAGAATGAACCAAATCATGACAACCAGAAAGACCAAACTAGTCACCAGGCGGACATCGACCATCTTATCTGCCGAACGCTGAACATAGGTCGCCAACATATTCCCCAGACCAATAAAGACTCCCAGAACAAAAGCAGGTCCTGGCAAAACATAGCGTAGCTTGGGAATTTTTACATTGGGTAAAACATAGTAAAACATAATCAAACTAACCGCCAGGGCTAGATAAGCAATCCACTGGACCTGGCTAAAAATCCCCAGCAACCAATCATTGTCAATACCCAGATTGGACCGGATAAATTGGACAATGGCTTGGCCAAAGGTCAAGAGCGTAATGGACAAAATGAGAATAGTTTGGAGACCAAGCCCCATCAAGACACCTACAATCCGTGCAAGAATCACATTGCGGTGGTCTGTGACACCGTAGGCCTTGTTGACCGCCTTTTGTAAAATCATCATGCTCTTAGAGACCGTCCAGAGCGTTGTCATAATTGAAATTCCCAACCAAGAGGAGGAACGTTGGGTCAGGAGCAACCGCACCGTTGGCAAAACTGTCCCAGAAAACTGACTTGGAATAAATTCTTTGAGAATGGCCAGGATTTCTTCCACATCAAAGGGAAAGTAGGGCAGCAGATTAGCCAGAGTCAGCAAAATGGGAAAGCCTGAAATCAGCAAATAATAGGCCACTGCTACACTGGTCAAATCCACCTCTGCTGATCGATAAAAAGAAAAGAAGGACCCGAAAAAGGACTTGACCTTCTCAAAAAGTGTTTCCTTCTTCATCCTCTCTCCCCCTTTTTTATAGCATGAGTCTGTTTAATAAGTTCCCTCTTCGCCTTGACTGGTCAAGATAACAGGACCATTTTTGGTGATGACAAATTGGTGCTCGTATTGGCAAGATAAACCGCCATCCAAAGTTTTATGAGCCCAACCTGTTTTCATATCGGTGTCAATTTCCCAAGTACCTGTATTGATCATAGGTTCGATGGTCAAGACCATACCTTCGCGTAAACGGAGACCACGGCCTTTAATTCCGTAGTGAGGCACCATTGGTTCTTCGTGAAAGGTTGGACCAACCCCGTGACCAACCAAGTCACGGACTACACCATAGCCGAGACCTTCGGCATATTCTTGAATCGCCGCGCCAATATCACCAATCCGATTGCCAACAACAGCCTGCTCCATTCCACGATAGAGACATTCTTTAGTCACTTCCATCAGCTTGGTCACTTCTTCGGACACCTGACCAACTGCGTAAGCCCAGCAAGAATCCGCCACACCACCGCGATAGCTTTGGGTGATTTTCTTCATGGCTGCTACATCGTTAAAATTGAGTTTTGACACATCGACAACTGCTTTGTCCAATGGCTCACTCAGAACCATGTCCACCTTGAGCAAATCGCCTTCTTTGAGTTTGTAATGACGCGGAAAGGCATGAGCCACCTCGTCATTAAGACCACAACAAGTGGCATAAGGATAGTCCATGATTTCGCCATCTACACCGATTTGAAGGGGCAAAACATTCTTTTCCTTACAAGTCTTTCGGACATATTCTTCTACTTCCCACATGTCTACGCCCGGCTTAATCAGCTCACGCAATCCGATATGCACTCCAGCCAAGACGTCTCCTGCACGATTCATGGCATCAATTTCACGCTGTGATTTAATGGTAATCATTGGTTCTCCTCATTGATTTCTAATCTAAAGTCTGCTTTTTTCAAGCTAAATTTCAGGTAGTCCCGCGTCTTGTGACTATAACGGTCACTCCCGCGATAGTGGTCAACCTGCACAAAGCCAGCATTTCTGGCCACAGCCTGACTAGCAGCATTTTCCAGATGGGTGATGATGGTCAGCTCACGCAAGCCCAATTCATAAAAGGCCAAAAAGACCAGGTTGCGCACGGCCTCCGTCATCAGACCCTGCCTCCATTTTTCTTTTTTAAGGAAATAGCTGAGCTCCGCAGTCAGCTTGCTCTCGTCCATTTTTTCAAAACAGAGCGCACCGATTAGCTGCTGGGAAACCTTGTCCACCAAAGCCCAGTTGCCCAAGGGTTGGCGCATAAATTTCTCCACCATGGTCGCTACTGCCAAGTTCTTGTCGGGCAAAGCCGGAAAAATGAAAGGAATCTTTTCTGGCTTAGAAACCATCTGGTAAAAATCATCCCCATCTTCGTAGCGAAAAGGCCGTAAGATGAGGCGTTCTGTTTCAAATCTGGCAGTCGCTGCCAAGCCCATCCATATAGTCATCATCTATCTTGAGAGGCTGGAATGACTTCCAGCCTCCTTCTTTTATTCTTCTACTAGCTGGATGTCCGCACCCAGTTCTGTTAGTTTTTCGATAATATTGGAATAGCCCCGAAGGATAAATTCAATATTGGTGATTTCTGTCCGCCCTTGTGCCATCAAACCAGCGATGACCATGGCCGCACCTGCACGTAAATCCGTTGCTTTAACAGGCGCTCCAACCAAATTGTTTGGACCTTCAAAGGCAATGTGATTGCTGCGGGTCATGATTTTGGCACCCATATTTGACAATTCCTGAACATGTCCGACACGTTTTTCATAGATTGTATCGGTAATTGTCCCAGTCCCCTCTGCCTTGAGCAAGAGTGGGGTAATGGGTTGCTGCAAATCCGTCGCAAAGCCTGGGTAAGGCGCTGTTTTTATGCTGACTGCCTTAAGCTGCTCCTGTTTTTCAACAAAGATGCTATCCTCAGAAACAGTCATCCGAACGCCCATTTCCTCCAATTTGGCAATGAAACTTTCCAAGTGTTCGTAGAGCACATTGTCAATGCGGATACCTTCCCCAACTGCTGCTGCAAGTGCGATATAGGAACCTGCTTCAATCCGGTCAGGAATGACTTGGTGACGGGTACCATTCAAACGGTCAACACCTTCGATGGTAATGATGTCTGTACCAGCACCGCGAATATGGGCTCCCATGTTGTTCAAAAGAGTTGCTACGTCAATGATTTCTGGCTCACGCGCCGCATTTTCGATAACTGTCCGCCCTTCAGCCTTGACAGCCGCCAAAATGGTATTGATAGTCGCGCCAACACTGACAACATCCATAAAGATATGAGCCCCACGGATACGAGAACCATCCGTCGCCAAACGCATATACTCGCCCTCGTAGGTCGTTTCAGCGCCCATAGCAGCAAATGCTTTCAGATGCAAATCAATGGGACGAGGCCCCAGGTCACAACCACCTGGTAGACCGACCACTGCCCGTCCAAAACGACCTAACAGCGAACCGTAGAAATAATAAGAGGCCCGCAGACTATTGATTTTCCCGAAAGGCATGGGCATATCTTGCACACCACGCGGGTCAATCTCAAGAGTTTCGCCGTCACGTTTGACCGTTGCCCCCATAGTCTCCATAATATCAATCAAACTATCTACATCGGAAATAGCTGGCACACCATCCAGAGTTACAATCCCATCCGATAAAATAATGGCTGGAATCAATGCTACAACAGAGTTCTTAGCACCACTGACTGTAACAGTCCCTTTTAAAGGTTTCCCACCTTGAATTACAATTTTTCTCATACTAGAATTTCTCATTTCTAACTTTGCCCAAAAAGGCATACGTTTTATTTTACCACAAGCTTAGTGAAAATGCTAGTTATTTGAAATGAAAAGGGTAGCCCTTGCAGGCCCCCTTTGCTTTAATCGAATATTCTCTGGATACGCTCTTCTGCATCTTGCAAGTAGACTTCCAATTCATCCCGTGTCAAATAAGGCACACGGCCATAAAAAACATGGCCAAGAACTTGGGCGTCATTGCTATTGAAGAGCCAATCAGAGGTCAAAAACTTCATGGCTTGGTCAATCGGTGTCAAGCTGCCATCTGTATTCTGCGGTTGCCCTGTTGGAGTAAAGAACATGGCTTTTTTCGTGGAAAATAGCTGGCGCGGTTCATCGGATTCAAAGCTGTAGGCAAATCCATGCTGAAAAACACGGTCAACGTAGCCTTTCATGATAGCCGGCATCCCATTCCACCAAGACGGAAAAATGTAAACCAGCAAATCACTCTCCGCAATCAAGTCCATCTCAACTTGAACATCAGCTGGATAGGCAGCTGCATCGCGAACAAACTGACCATTTTTAATATGGATGGCATCCTCTCCACGCAATACAGGATCAAAACCCAGAGCATACAAATCACGTACAGTCACTTCTATCCCATTTTTTCGTAAAGCCTGCTCAACCCGCGCCACCAAGGCATGGGTAAAACTTTCTTTTCGAGGATGGGCAAATACAATCAGGGCTTTTTTCATCACAAGACCTCCCTATCAACTAGGCCAAGGCCTCTTTCAAAGCATCCACCTTATCCAGTCGTTCCCACGGAAGATCAATGTCTGTCCGTCCCATGTGTCCATAAGCCGCCGTCTGCTTATAAATCGGACGCTTGAGGTCTAACATTTGGATAATTCCCGCTGGGCGCAGGTCGAAAATCTGACGCACAGCTGCCTCTAATTTGCTTTCAGAAACAATGCTGGTGCCAAAGGCATCAATACGGACAGAAACAGGCTGGGCCACACCGATAGCATAGGCTAGCTGGACTTCTGCCTTCTTGGCAAATCCTGCCGCGACAATATTTTTGGCAATATAACGGGCTGCATAGGATGCTGAACGGTCAACCTTGGTCGCATCTTTACCAGAAAAGGCACCTCCACCATGACGAGCATAACCGCCATAGGTATCCACAATGATTTTACGACCAGTCAAACCAGAGTCACCTTGCGGACCACCGATCACAAAGCGCCCTGTAGGATTGATAAAGAACTTAGTTTGATCATCCAGATAATTTGCCGGAATAATCGCTTTAACGACCTGCTCAATCACATCTTGACGAATTTGTTCTTGACTGATCTCTGGGTCGTGCTGGGTCGAAATAACTACTGTATCAACACGAACAGGCTGATTATTTTCATCATACTCAACAGTTACTTGAGACTTGGCATCTGGACGAAGATAAGCAATTTCGCCTGATTTTCTCAACTCTGCCAAGCGACGAACCAACTGATGACTCAGTGAAATTGGCAATGGCATGAATTCAGGCGTTTCATCTACTGCAAAACCAAACATGAGCCCCTGGTCACCCGCCCCAATCAAATCCAGTGGATCTTGACTAGCATCTTGACGTGCCTCCAAGGCTTCATTAACCCCTTGCGCAATATCCGGTGATTGCTCCACCAATGACGGGTGCACCCCGACTGATTCTGCAGCAAAACCGTATTCGCCCTTGGTATAGCCAATCTCAGCAATGGTATCGCGCACCACGCGGTTAATGTCCACATAGGCTGTGGTCGAAATTTCGCCAAACACATGGACAGAACCTGTGTAAACAGCTGTCTCTGCTGCCACGTGGGCATCTGGATCCTGGGCTAAAATAGCATCCAAAATAGCATCTGAAATCTGGTCAGCAATCTTATCCGGATGCCCCTCCGAAACTGACTCAGACGTAAACAACTTACGTTCTGACATAAAAATGTCCCCCTTTTAAATAAATCTTGTTTGCTAAGAATTTCTGTTTTCCGATAGTTTCCTGAAGTGGTGCAGGCCGAAAGCGATCTCCTGCGGAGTTCCATTTCTTTTTGGCAAACCTAAGTCTTGCCAAGCCCTAGTCATAGAATGTAAACATTCTATGACTTTCACCACGGCGGAAACTATCCCCTTGCGACTTCGTCGCATATTCAACGAAATTTTCTTAGCGGGTTACGACACGAATCCGAGAAAATCGATATTATTTTCTTGGAGAAGTTAATAAGCCGCTTAGGAAGACCGCAGGATAGTGGCTTCCGTAGAAAATACGGAGCTTGCGACAGAAATTTTCTTAGCGGGTTAAAAAGTTACAAAGAACCAGTCGTAAACGACTGGTTCTTTGCGAGATTTCTTTGAAATCGAGCAAGGAAGATGATTTACATTGCTACAAATCATTAACCAGTGTTCAGACTGCCTTTTCGGGACTTAATAACCCCTCTAGTATAGCACATTTCTTACCAAAACGTGACCTTTTTAACAAATAAATCGTAAAAAAAGAGTTGCATCCTTACAACTCTCAGAACGTAGACAGACTATACTCTAAGTAAATAAACTGATTAGCTCTGCTAAGAAAAAATGAAATTTGATTTATTTTGCGAGCTGAGCGAGTCTAAACCGAGACTTTCCGCTGTGCTTAGACAGTCTGGGAGACTGTCTAAGGTGGGAAATCAAGAAAGTGAAACTTTCTCACTGCTCGGAGTATTTGAGACCTTAGTCTCAATGACTAGGTATGGAATTCCCTAGGTAGCTCAAACAGTCTGGGAGACTGTTTGAGGAGTAAACCCAGAAACAAGAAAGTTTACTACCGTCCGCCATCACCTCAGGAAAGTCCGAAAGGAGACTTTGTCTACAAACTCTTCCTCTTCTATATAAATTCTGCATCTTGAATAGCCTGTTTGACATCTTCTAATGGCAGATGAACCAGTTCACAGCCCTTCTCCTTGTAGAGATAGTGGGCATAGTCGTCCATACGGTACTCATTGATATAAACCACTCGTTTGCAGCCCACTTGCAGGAGCTGTTTGGAGCAATTCAGGCAGGGGAAATGTGTCACATAGGCAGTAAATCCTTTGGGGATACCTCGCTCTGCTCCTTGCAAAATCGCATTGACTTCTGCGTGGAGGGTTCGGGCACAGTGACCGTCAATCATCAGGCATTCTTGATCCAAACAATGCTCTGTACCAGAAACCGAACCATTATAGCCTGTTGCCACAACCTTGTTGTCTTTGACCAAGACCGCACCGACCTTGGCACGCTTGCAGGTAGCACGATTGGCAATCAAAAGCGCCTGCGCCGCAAAATACTCATCCCAAGCTAGACGGTTTGTTGACATAACTTATCCTTTCTATTCATCTAATAGCCGGTAAATTGCCGCCAAATCCTGCGCCGTGATAATACCAATCAGATCTTCTGGAGACTGAATATTGCCATGACCTTGGAGACTGACCAAGATGGTCGTCCGCTTGCGGCTTTCAAATTGGCTCATCACTTCATAAAGGCTGGTTTTGGCAGAGACTTGCACCACGCGAATACTGTCATCTTCACAGGCTAGGACATCCGCTAGGCTGGCCCGTTCCAATTTTTCTCGGATAGAGCCTGTCTCCTTGCTAGCCTTGGCAAGCCAGTTGGTCAATCCCTTGTCCGAAACCAAGCCTTGATAGGTATTTTGAGCGAAGATAGGAAATTTTGAAAAATGCTCCCTGTCCACTACTTCCAAGGCCTTAATCAGCTTGTCAGAGCCTTCAAAGGTAACGGGCTTAACTTTCTCAATCTGGCGCAAAAAGTTACCAATCGTCATGGGTTCTTGATACTGGGCGATGACCTTTTCCAAAACCTCAATCAACTCCTGCGAAGGCTGGGCCACCTCCTGCAAATTGGTGCGATTTTCATGGACCAAGAGATTACGGAGCTGACGAGCTACATAGAGCTTGTCCCAGTTGGCCTCGACTGGGTTGTGAGGGCTGAGTTCCTTGGCCTTGGCAAGCATGGATGCTACGTCGGCGTATTCACCATCTGGAACCTTGCAGACCTTGCGCAAGATTTTATCCAAGTCATTAAAGAGCTGTAAAAAACGTGTTTCACTCATGTTAATCTACCATGTGCGATTTGAGATAGGCATCGACCATACGCTCAGTCGCCTGCACAGAGTCCAAATGGGTACGCTCGTAGGAATGGCTGGACTCAATTCCTGCACCCAGCAGGGCGTGTTTAACATCTGCACCTGCTCGCATAGCCGCAGAAGCATCTGAACCATAGTAAGGATAAATGTCTAATTTGTAAGGAATGTTTTCCTTCTCAGCCAAGGAAACGAGGTGCTGACGCAATTCATAATGATAAGGACCGGAGCCATCTTTGACACAGATAGAAACCGTATATTCATCCGTCTGCTGGTCGTCTCCCATCGCTCCCATATCAACCGCTAGGTACTCTACAACCTTATCTGGCAGGCTAGAATTGGCACCGTAGCCGATTTCTTCATTGTTTGAAAAATAAAAATGGGTGGTATAAGGCAGGGTGATACCCTCTTCCTTGTAGGTCTTGAGCAGGTTGATGAGAATGGCTGCCGAAACCTTGTCATCCAAATGGCGGCTCTTGATAAAGCCAGTCTCTGTAACTACCGTACGCGGATCGAAGGAAATGAAATCTCCGACTTCAATACCCAAAGCGCGCGTCTCATCCGCAGAGCTTACTTTTTCGTCCAGTCGGATTTCCATATTGGTCTGATTGCGCTCAGCGGTATTAGCATCGCGGTAGACATGGACAGAAGTCTGGTGCATGAGAATGGTCCCCGTAAAGACCTTGCCGTTTTTCGCACAGTGAATCAGGCAGTTTTCACCTTCAATAGAAGGGTAGCCAAATCCTCCCACCAAATCCATTTTAATCCGACCGTCTGGTTTAATGGCCCGAACCATTGCTCCGAGTGTGTCTAGATGAGCAGTGACAATGCGGTGTTGTTGGTCACTTTCCCCCAGCACCGAAACCAGAATGCCGCCTTTAGCAGTCTTGGTCGCCTGATAGCCGAAGGACTCGACCTCGCTCTTGATATAGTTCATAATGTCCGTCGTAAAGCCCGTTGGCGACGGTGTATTGGTTAATTTTACAATATAATCTACTGTTTGCATGGAAACCTCCTGTTTGTAAGACTATTATACCACTTTTAGCCATTTATTTTGCTATAATGAAAGCATGAAAACCTATCAAAAAATTTATCTTCTTTTGGTCGAGCGACAGGATTATATCAGCGGTGAAGAAATTGCTCAAGAATTGGGGGTCTCTCGGACTTCGGTTTGGAAAGCTATTCGCCAGCTGGAAATGCATGGATTGACCATCGAGGCTGCCCGCAATCGAGGTTACAAGCTGGTGGAAGGCGATTTGCTCTTGCCCGATGTGATTGCTGAGGCCTTGCAGATTCCTGTCTACATCAAGGGCGATAGCGACTCTACCCAATTAGATGCCAAACAAGGTATCGAAAGCGGTCACCCCAGCCCTGCCCTCTATCTGGCTCCCCATCAAAACAAGGCCAAGGGGCGGTTCGGGCGCCCATTTTACGCCTCAAAATCCGGTGGCATCTATATGTCTCTCAGACTATCACCCAATGTTCCCTTCTTGGAATTCAAGCCCTACACCATCTTGGTGGCAGCCGCGGTTGTGAAAGCTATCCAAGAATTGAGCGACTTGGACGTGCAAATCAAGTGGGTCAATGATATTTATCTGGGCAAGAAAAAAGTCGCTGGCATCCTGACCGAAGCCATTTCTTCCATGGAAAGTCAGACCATTACAGACGTCATCATCGGCGTTGGCATCAACGTGCATATTGATGATTTTCCAAAAGAGTTGAAAGAAACAGCAGGAAATCTCTTTGAGGACCACCCCCCCTTTACCCGCAATCAACTCATCACAGCCATCTGGCAGGCCTTCTTCCACACAGATGAGCGGGAATTGATTGCCCTCTATAAAGAAAAATCACTTGTCGTTGGCCAACAAGTGAGCTTTGTCGAAAATAATGTGACTTTCAAGGGCACAGCCATCGCCGTTACCGATACTGGAAACCTGGTCATTCAACTGGACAATGGCAAGGCCAAAATGATTTCTAGCGGAGAAATCAGCCTTTCTTCTTGGACGGACCATTAAAGAGGCGTATGAATTGCGTAACCTTATAGGCAAAATGAAGGTTGCGGATGACGATAAAGGCATAGATGCCCGCAATCAAAAAATCCCCAGCCAAAATCGAGGCATTCATAAAATAAGTCGCTAAAATCGTAGTCAATGCTAAAAATAGAAAATGTGATAGTTTCATACAATAGATTATAGCAAAAAATTCAGACAATGGCTGATTTTTGTGTCACAAACATCTTTCATGTCAAAAATCTCCAATTTGCACAGCCCGACATTGAATTTTTATAGCACAATGAAACAAAAACAGTACATTTGTGGTATAATGTATTTATGGCATATTCATTAGATTTTCGTAAAAAAGTTCTCGCATACTGTGAGAAAACAGGCAGTATTACTGAAGCATCTGTTGTTTTCGATATTTCACGCAACACCATCTATCAATGGCTAAAATTAATGGAGACTACTGGCGAGCTTCATCACCAAGTTAAGGGAACCAAACCAAGAAAAGTTGATAGAGAAAAATTAAAGAACTATCTTGAAGCTCATCCAGATGCTTTTTTGACTGAAATAGCTTCTGAATTTGGTTGTCATCCAACAGCTATTCATTACGCTCTCAAAGCTATGGGTTATACTCGAAAAAAAAGAGCTGTACCTACTATGAACAAGATCCTGAGAAAGTAAATCAGTTCCTTAAAGAATTTAATAACTTAAGTCACTTGACACCTGTTTATATTGACGAGACAGGGTTTGAGATATATTTTCATCGAGAATATGGTCGATCTTTGAAAGGTCAGTTGATCACTGGTCAGGTCTCTGGAAGAAGATTCCAGCGGATATCTTTAGTCGCAGGTCTTATAAACGGTGAGATTATAGCCCCAATGACCTACAAAGAAACCATGACTAGTGACTTTTTCGAAGCTTGGTTTAAAACATTCTTACTGCCCACTTTAGATAGACCATCTGTTATCATTATGGACAATGCAAGGTTTCATCGGATGAGTAAGCTAAAAGAGTTATGCAAGGAGCAGGGTCATAGACTTTTACCACTTCCTCCTTACTCACCTGAGTATAATCCCATTGAGAAAACATGGGCTCAAATTAAAAAATACCTCAGAAAAGTATTGCCAAATTGCGATACTTTTCTGAGGTATTTTTGTCCTGTTCTTGTTTCAATTAATTATACAACCAAGAAACTGCTCAGCTCTTTATCATGGAAAACGATAAACTTGTAAAAACCAAATCGTAAGAAGAAACAAAAATCAATCACGGCAACAAAATGATAGACTGCCTTGATTGATTTTTTTTATATAGCAGAGAAGTTCTAATCCTCCACAATTTCCACTGTGTCTGCCAAAAATCCAAATTCCTCTGGCACGGGGCTTTCTTCTTTCTCAACAGTTTGCGCCTTGGCTCCTTTGGCCTTGGCTGAAAATTCCGCCCGAATGGACAACCAATCTTCGTGGGCGATGGCCAAGATTTGCGGTGAAAATCCGGCAGCCTTGCTGAGAATATTGCCAAACATGGTATTGAGATTGTCCCGTTTCATGGTTTGTTCAGCATTAAGCGGGGACTCAAAGGCTAAAATTGCGTGATTTTCATTGGCAGCAACCGGCTGTGAACCGACTAGCAAGGCACGGTCTGCACCAGACAAACTCTCGATAATCTCGCCCCAAGCATTTTGTAGGCGGGTCAAATTTTCACGCGCCTGAGCTGGATTTTCCATGGCCTCTTGCAAAATAGCATGAACCTTACTGGTGTCTAATTTGTATTTCTTAGGTGCCTGTGGCTTGCGGGAAACCGGCTTGACTTGGACAGGCTGGCTAGATAAATTAGCCAATTGTTGCTGCAAGTCTGCCACCTGCTGCTGGAGCTTGGTCAATTGCTGGACCAAATCGTCTGGTAGCTCTGCCATTGCTCCAAAAGACGAACCGTCCTCAGCCAAGCGAATGGTCATCATCTCGGCGTAAATCTTGGGCTGGGGACTGGTCTTAATGTCGCTCAAGCCCTTAGTCACCTGCTCAATCATGGCAAAAATCCGCGCTTGAGGCAGGGCCAAATTTTCCGTAAAACCTACGGTTAAGTGCGTATCCTCGCCACCGGTCTGAACCACGAGCATGTCCCGCAGATAATGGAGCAAGTCCGTCGCAAACCGGCTCATGCTCTTGCCTTGATCGAACAAGGTCTGTAAGTGACTGAGGGCCTCTAGGCTATCTGCTTGACGAAGGCTGGTCACATAATCATCCAGCGCCTTCAAACTGATAGAGCCTGTGATTTCCTCAGCGATAGCCAGGGTGATTTCTTGATTGGGACTGAGACTGAGAGCTTGATCGAGGATTGACAGGGCATCCCGCATCCCACCTTCTGCCCGACGGGCAATGACAGTCAGAGCTTGGCTGTCAAAGGTAAGACCTTCCTTGGTCAAAATTGCCGCCAGATGCGCCTGAATGTCGGTCACCTTGATAGACTTAAATTCAAATCGTTGCACCCTGGACAAAATGGTCGCTGGAATTTTGTGCAACTCCGTCGTCGCAAGAATAAAGACCACATTTTCCGTCGGCTCCTCCAAGGTCTTCAAGAGTGCATTAAAAGCCCCAGTCGACAGCATGTGGACCTCGTCAATGATATAAACCTTGTAGGTTGCAAGGCTAGGTGCATAAGTTGACTTGTCCCGAATATCACGGATTTCATCGACACCATTATTGGATGCCGCGTCAATCTCAATCACATCCTCCAGACTGCCCTCGGTAATGGCCTGACAGATATAGCAATCATTACAAGGCTCACCCGCCACCTGATTGGGACAGTTCATGGCCTTGGCGAAAATCTTGGCAGCCGAAGTCTTACCCGTTCCACGAGGACCCGAAAAGAGGTAGGCATGGCTGATTTTACCCTGCTCAATGGCCTGCTTGAGTGTAGTCGCTACCACCTCCTGCCCCACCATTTCTCCAAAGGTCTGGCTCCGGTATTTCCGATATAAAGCTTGGTACATTACCCTTTTTCTCCAAACATAGCAAAATTCCAATTTGTCTTGTCCACTAGGAGGGCGACAAATTTCTCAAGGTATTCTTGGTCAATGGCATCATAATCCGCAACCAGTCTGGAATCCAAGTCCAAAACGCCCAAGAGCTGACTGTTTTTCACCATAGGCACCACGATTTCGGACATGGCTGCCGCATCGCAGGAGATGTAGTTAGCGTGGGTCCGGACATCGTCTACGATAATGGTCTGACGTTTCTCTGCCGATTCCCCACAGACACCCTTTCCAAGGGCAATGTGAACGCAAGATACGCCACCCTGAAATGGCCCCAAAATCAATTCCTGCCCATCATACAAGTAAAAACCTGTAAAGATAGAGTGAGGCAAAGCTTGATTGAGCAGAGCCGAGGCATTGGACAAATTAGCTAGCGCATTGGTTTCTCCGTCGAGGAGGGCTTCCAATTGAGCCAGCAAGAGTTGATACTGTGCGATTTTTTCTTGATTTTTCATAGAATTATTATAGCACAGAATGAGGAACATTTATAGTTCCAAGTAAAAAAGAAAAAGGCTTGCGCCTACTTCATCACCCACAAGAGGATAGCCAGGTCAATCAGGACCCCAACTGTCCAAGCCAATTTAAAATACCATTTTTGGGTCTTGTGACGGAAACGATTGCCACCTGCCCAAGCACCCAGACCACCGCCCAGGTAAGACATCAAGAGCAGAGTCTTTTCAGAAATCCGATAGGCACCCTTTCTGGCCTTGCCCTTGTCCATACCGTAAGTCAGAAAGACCACCAGGTTCCACACTAACAACAGCATGGCCACAACTTGTTTACTGTCCATTTTTCTCTCTTTCTACTTTCGCTCAATAAAATTCAATCTGGCCGACGGTCAATCCTGCCCAAGCTCTTATTTATCGAGTTGGATTGACATCGAAGATAATTTTCACAGAGCATTACCACTTCCACTTTACCATACTATCCTGATAGAGACAAGAAAAAAACGATTCAGAAAATCTGAACCGTCTTTTAGATATCGTCTAAAGTATCCTGCAACCAATTCAGTTGGGCACGATTTCGAGCAATTGCTCGATTTAGAATCAAGTATCTTCCGAAATTCTCGCGAATCGCTTCCTTATCAGAAAACAGGTGATTTTTCCGATCTTCTAGATGGCGCAAATGCTTGTCAACCAGCTCAATCTGGCCTTCCAATAAAACTGGAATCCGTCTATCATTGCGGTTGCGAATGAAGAACAATTTCAAGGAGAAAATATCTTTCTGCTGCGGTGTGTCTTCATTTGGGACAGACAACCACTCATCTAAGATTTTCATTCCCTCTTCGGTCATCGCATACTGCTTTTCCTTATCGTTACCAGGTACTGGATGACAGGTAATCCATTGGTCGCTGGTCATCCGCTTCAACTCTGGATAGACTTGACTATGGGCTACTTGCCAAAATTCTCCCAAATCACGCTGGACGAACTCTGTTATTTGTTTTCCTGTTACCATACTATCACTGGAAGCCATAATCCCTAAAATGATATTGGGCAACACTCTCTGCTTCGGCATCTTAACCACGCTCTCTCAAAATACTCTCCACCTTGGTATTTATCAAGTCAATAGCCACGACATTGGAAACCCCCTCAGGGATGACAATGTCGGCATAACGTTTGGTTGGCTCGATAAATTGGTGATACATAGGTTTCACTACCGAGGTGTATTGATCAATAATACTATCCAAACTCCGCCCGCGTTCTAACATGTCTCTCTTGATCCGACGAATAATACGAATGTCATCGTCTGTATCCACAAAAATTTTAATATCCATCAAATCGCGAAGACGCTGATCCTCAAGTACCAAGATTCCTTCTACAATAAAGACATCTTGAGGGTCTTGACGATAGGTTTTGTCAGAACGAGTGTGTTGGGTATAGTCATAAATCGGAATGTCCACTGCTCGACCTGCTAACAGTTCTCCTATATGATAAATCATGAGATCTGTGTCAAAAGCCAGTGGATGGTCGTAATTGGTTAAGATACGTTCTTCAAATGTCAGGTGAGATTGATTCTTATAGTAAGAATCATGTTCAATCATTGAAATTCGTGCATCAGGAAAATTATCCAAGATCGCGCGAGACACACTGGTCTTGCCGCCGCCCGATCCACCTGTTACGCCAATAATAATCGGTTTCTGTGTCATATCAACTCCTTCTCTTATCAATACTATTTTAACACGAAACGTGCTATAATGAAAAGAATAACACATAAAGAAATGAGATTTTATGCTTAAATTTGGAATTATTGGAACTTCATCCATTTCTCATGAATTTATTAAAGCGGCCCAAAAAAGTCAAGCCTATCAACTAAGCGCCGTCCTGTCTAGAAATATTGAGACCGCCAGAAATTTTTCTGCTCCTTATGAAAATGTAATTTTATACACAGGTATGCAAGAGTTTCTGGCATCGGACTTGGACCTGGTTTATATCGCCAGTCCCAATTCCCTTCATTTTGAACAGGCCAAGGCCGTGCTGGAGGCTGGTAAACATGCCATTGTCGAAAAAACCATGGTATCACGGCCTGATGAATTGGCTAGGCTGAGACAAATAGCCAAGGAAAAAGGTATCTTTCTCTTTGAAGCGGCCCGTAATTACCAGGAAGAGGCATTTGCCATTATTCGTGACTTCCTGGCTGATCAGACTATTTTGGGTGGCTACTTTGGCTATGCCAAGTATTCATCAAAAATGCCTGAGTTGCTGGCGGGCCAGACACCCAATATCTTCTCGACAGATTTTTCAGGTGGGGCCCTCATGGATTTGGGTGTCTATACTATCTATGCGGCTATCGGCTTGATTGGCACTCCCAAGTCTGCTCGCTACACAGCCCAGCAATTGCCGTCCAGCTTGGATTTGAACGGTAGTGGACAACTCATTTATGATGACTTCTTCGTGACCATTCAGGCTGGAAAAAATGTGACCAGTGACCTGCCAAGCGAAATCTATACAGCGGATGGTACCTTGGTCCTGGATGGTTGCCAACGGATCAGCTCTGCTATTTTCAAAAAACACGATGGTAGCCAAATTGCCCTACCTGTCCAAGTAGCTCCGCACCCCATGCTGGAGGAGGCGGTCAACTTTGCTCGGGTCATCCGGGAGCAAAACCATGAACTGGCGGACCAGTGGCTGGATGTGGCCCAGGCCGTCCACCAAACTCTTTACACCATGCGCAAGGACGCAGGAATCACCTTTAAGGCGGATACGATATGAAAACTAACTTCCCAACTAGCTGGCTGGACCAGCTGACACAGGCCGGATTTGAAGACTTCACTCCGGTTCAAACCCAGGCTTTCGAGCCTATCAAAAATGGACAGTCCCTGCTGGCTATCAGCCCAACAGGCACCGGCAAGACCCTGGCCTATCTCTGGCCTAGTTTGCTGGTCTTGACGCCCAAGAAAGCCCAACAATTGCTGATTTTAGCACCAAATACAGAACTAGCTGGACAAATTTTTGATGTCTGCAAGACCTGGTCGGAGACGATCGGCCTCACTGCCCAGCTCTTTTTGTCTGGCTCCAGTCAAAAGCGCCAGATTGAGCGACTGAAAAAAGGACCTGAAATCCTTATCGGAACGCCCGGTCGGATTTTTGAGCTCATCAAGCTGAAAAAAATCAAGTTAATGAATGTTAACACCATTATCCTGGATGAATTTGACCAGCTTTTTAGTGATTCCCAGTACCATTTCGTGGAAAAAATTATCAACTACGTCCCTCGGGACCACCAGTTGGTCTATATGAGTGCGACAGCCAAGTTTAACCGGGAAAAGATTGGTCCTGATGTGCTGACCTTGGACCTGTCCGAGAAGAAATTGGACAATATCCAGCATTGCTACATGATGGTGGACAAGCGAAATCGTCTGGAAGTCCTTCGCAAGTTTGCCAATATCCCTGATTTCCGAGCCCTTGCCTTCTTCAACAGCCTATCGGACCTGGGTGCTAGCGAGGATAAGTTGCTCTACATCGGTGCCAATGCTGTTTCGCTGGCATCTGATATCAACGTCAAGTTCCGCAAGGTTATCATCAAGCGGTTCAAAAACCATGAAATCAACCTCTTGCTGGCTACAGATATGGTAGCGCGTGGGATTGACATCGATAATCTGGAATGCGTCCTCAACTTCGAGGTTCCCTTTGACCAGGAGGCCTATACCCACCGAGCAGGTCGTACCGGTCGTATGGGCAAGGAGGGTTTGGTTATCACCCTGGTATCCAGCCCAAGCGAGCTCAAACAGTTGAAAAAATACGCCCAAGTGCAAGAAGTCATCCTAAAACAACAGGAATTGTATAAGGTCTAAGAACTAAGCTATAATAAACAGATACTCCCTAGCCAGATTGAAGCTAGGGAGTTTTGATTATTTCCACAGAATGCTGATTAAAATCAGGCTTAATCCTGCAACGATGTTCAGATAGGGATTGCCATACAGTGGACTCACTGCAATGAGAAAGAAACCAACCGAGAGCAAAAATGGATGTTTATTTTTCTTAAACATTATTCTGTTCCAGCCTTCACCTTGTTTGCTGAAATAACAAACGGTGTCCAGATCAGGAAGGCAATGAAGAGGTTGAAGAGTGATACAAGGGCTGCCATCACATTACCACCAGTTGCCAAGTAAGCATACAAGCCTGGAGGTGTAATCCATGGAACCGCTAAGAAGACAGGCGGAATCAAGCCCATAGAGGTCGCTAGATAGGCAATTGTTGCACAAACAGGCGGTACAATCAACCATGGAATAACAAAGAGTGGGTTCAGTACCATTGGAATACCAAATGTGATTGGTTCGTTGATATTAAAGATTCCCATTGGTGTTGAAAGACGAGCTACTGTTTTATATTCTTCTCGTTTAGAGAAAATGAAGATGGCAAGGATGAGCGCCAATGTAACCCCTGAACCACCCATTTGAGCGTAGGCATCAAAGGAACCACGAGTCCATAACCATGGTAAGTCTGCCGCGCTTCTTGTCGCTTCATAAACGGCAGTATTCTCATTGAGGGCAACCCCGTAGATACCATCCATAACTGGTGCCAAAACGTTGTGACCATGTAAGCCAAAGAACCAGAAAAGCTGAACCAAGAAGGTGAGCAAAATAACTGAGCCAATACCTTGAGATAGACCCATCAATGGCATCTGGATATAGGTTGAAATCACATCACTCAAGGCTTGACCAGTCGCAGCGTAGACTGCATAAGCCAAGATTGAAGATGCGTAAATAGCTGCTGTACCAGGGATGATGGCTACAAAGGCCTTGTTTACCGCAGGCGGTACTGTATCTGGTAACTTGATAGTAATATTCCGTTTTACCAGGCTGGCATAGACAAATGTTGATAGGAAGCCAATGAAGAGGGCGGTGAAAAGACCGGTAGCTCCCGCATATTTCAAAGCAATGGCTCCCCATTCACTTGTTTCAAGTACAGATGCACCATCATTTGTTGCTATTGTCAGCCCCAAGTCTTTCAAAGCTGTTATAACTGAATTATCTAGTCCATCGAGAGCTGTGGAGATTGTCAAGCTCTGTGGCATAGTAGAAATAAAGGAAGCAAAGGAAATCAAACCACCTGCCAAAGGGTTGACCTTGTGCATATTAGACAAATTGTAGCCTAAGGCAAATGAGAAAACGAGGGCCATTATACCAATGGTACCAAAATAGACATAACCATTGACATTTATCAGTGGTTGCATAGCCTCTGCAAAGCCAGTCCACCCCATATTATTTGGGATGTCCCTCAGAAAAACATTGAGCAAGACTGCTACTGAACCGGCCATGGTAACTGGCATCATAGAAATAAAGGAATCTCGAATCGCAACTAAATGCCTTTGCGAGCCGATTTTCCCAGATATTTCCATAAACTTATCAGAAATATTTGACATAATCTGTCTCCTTTTTATTTTTTTCTTCCGCTTTAAACGGTTTTGTGACAAATTTGTTAACAAAGAAAATCAAATCATGATTCATTCCTAAAAATAGTCTTTTGCAGAAAACCTACCTCTATGAAACTAGTGGGCAAATGATTTGATTTCTGAAAAATATTATCCGGCTTCTTGTGTGGCATAACGAACCAAGGCATCTAATTGTGCCTCTGTCTGCCGTTCTAGACTTTTTGCCATCAATTTTTCCATCAGGAAATAATTAGCCTTGGTAAAAAAATCCGCAGCTTCCACTCCATAAGAATACTGAATACTGGTATGTCCCTTATCTACAGGAGTCAATTGATAGGTCATCGTTTCCTTGCCTCGATTAGATGAGAATCGAACAGAATAGAGGGATGGACTGGCCAACTCCAGCAGGGTGACTTGGACACTATGCTGATGTTTCTCGCCAAATCGTTTTTGGTAGGTTAAGCCAGCTACCAAGTCAACTTCCGCCGGCTCCTCACAAGTATTTTGTCGATAATCTTCTTTTAAGGACGTCACTATCGCCTCGAAAAGTCGATCAATAGAAACCGGATAAGTTTTTGTGATTTCCATTCCTCCTCCTTTCTATATACCCGCAGATGGCTCTGTAGCATTGTTTAGCTGTCCAATCGTTCGTACAAACTAACAATCTCTTTGGCCATATCAATGAAGGTAATGGCATTCATCAGATGGTCTTGACCATGCACCATGAGCAAGGATACCTCAACATATTGTCCACCTGCTTCCTGAGCCAACAGACTTGTTTGTGACTTGTGGGCAATATTCAAGGAATCATTGGCCTGTTCAAGCTTTGCATGCGCATCTGCAAATTCGCCTTTTTTAGCAGCCTGAATGGCTTGGACAGCCAAGCCTTTGGCATCACCACCATACATGATTAAACCCATAATGGATTCTAAATTGCCTGAAGAATTCATATTATTCTCCCATTAACTTTAGCGCGGCATCTAAAACATTAGCACCATTCATAACACCATAGTCCATCATATTGATGGAATCCACCTTGATACCTGGCTCAAATTTTCCTTTGTATTCATTCAAGAGGAATTTGACCTGTGGTCCTAATAAGAGAACATCAATTTCCTTTTGAGCCACTTCGGAATCAGCTTCAGAAACAGGAACCGCCCAAATAGTAGCTTCAAGACCTTTTTCCTCTGCTGCTTTTTGCATCTTAGTTACCAACATACTTGTTGACATACCTGCATTACATACTAACATAATGTTTTTCATTATCTTTTCCTCCTATTTCTGTTTTTGTATTAAGGGAATAAAAATAGTTACTAATTCATCATAGGTTGGATTGTTCAACAACCGTTTTTGTAGGTCTTTGTCTTTGACAAACTCGACCAGACAGGGGGATATATATTTTATGTGAGAATTTCGCCCCGTTGAAGGGGATAGTAAGAATACAAAATGAACGATTCCCTCCTCACCCCAACGGATACCTTCTTTAGAAATACCTACTACAATCTGTTCTGAATAGCTCATTGCTACCGCAGGATGAGGGAAGGCCAACGTTTCTTCAAATACTACAGAGCTATAGGTCTCCCGCAGATGAACCTGGTCTAAAAATATTTCTACAAAACCTGGCTGACTAGCTTCATTCAGCTTCATTGTCAACTCTTCCAACAGGGTCATTCGTTCCCTATTTTCATCGACTACCACAATCCGACTCGGTCCAAAGACCGCCTCAGCAATCTGACGCGCTTGAGCATGGTCCATATTTTCCCCATGTTCCTCACCCATCGAAAAGGTCAAACCTTGTTGCAAATGTTGCTTTATCTTTGCGACATCCTCTCCGGATAGAAAAACGGAAACCGTGATAACCGGTGTCATAAAGATAAGATTGGATAGACTGACAGATGAGATAATCAACTCAATATCAGACAATCGCTCCTCGGTCACCTCGTAATAGCTGACCACATCTACAATTTCTATACTTGAAGAAAATTCTTTCTCCAGCCGATTTTTCAACATCAAGGCACTACCGACACCTGTTGAGCAAACGACCAATACCTTTGTCTTTCGCTGTGGATTGTACCGTTCAACTGCCGCCATCAAGTGCAGGGAAAGATAAGCCCATTCATCATCTGAAACTTTATAACCTTGAAAGAGGGGCATTTGTCCAAAGACCTCCTTTGTGAGGTCAAAGACTTCCGCATAATCCCTACGAATCTCCTCCGTCAATGGATTATCCAAGACAATCCCATTTTCCAGTCGGATTTTTAGGGGTAACATGTGGGCTAGAATTCCTTTAAACAACTGCTGATCGGCAGAAAGTTCTAAACCGATCTTACGAGACAAATGGAGCAAACTATCTTGAATTTGCTGTCTCAAGGCCACTTCTGCCTGGTCTATTTTGGCCAGATTTTCCGTCAGCTTAACCTTCAAATGAAGGGCAATATAATTTGCTTCTTCCTCAGGAATCAATAGGTCAAAGGCTCCTTCAATTTTCCTGAGAATTTTTTGGGCAACCTGATATTCCTTAGAGCGACTAATTTGTTCTGAAATGGGAAAGCGTTCAATTGCAGAGCCAGCCCGCATCCGCTGCAACATCAGGGCGATATGAAGGACCAAATTTTGCAATACAAAATCTGATAGACGAAGACTTGCATCCCGACATTCATCAATCACAATCCTCATAATTTCTGTGAAATTGATGGATGGAAGGAGGTTATTCTCAACGAGTCCATATAAGGTTTTCCCTAGCTGTTCGCTGAAAAAATAATCCATGATAAAATGCCGAATCGCCGTCTCTTTACCAGTGATTTCTAAACCTGCTTTTGTCATATTTAATTCCATATCGTAGGATGACAATAGGTTTCGGATATCAACAATCACCGAGTGCAGGGTTGTTTTACTGATAAATAAGTCCCTTTCCAATTCCGCCAATGTTGGCGACTGTCCTTCAAACAAGAGCTTATTGAGCACAAATCTCTGCCTGTCCACAGCTTCTTCCACCGAATGAAGATTGGTCAGCTGCCTTTTGGAAGAAAGGGAGGATTGCCAAAAGGTTTCAAATGCACGAGAATCATCCACTTGCAGATGATAACCGAGACCAGGCTTTGATAGCAATTGACTCCCGCTATTTTGTAGCGAAGCCGTTAACTGCTTCAGATAGGTTCTAGCCGTACGGTCGCTAATATGCAGCTGCTGAGCAATTTCCAAACTAGAAACGTAATCATCTGGATGGTCGATTAGAAATTCTAATAATCGAATCTCCTTTTTTGATAGCATCTCGTCCTCCTTTCCAAACTTACAATCTGTATTCAAAAGCCCTGTAGCTCTATAGATTTATAATAACATACACACAAGAAATTGACTATTCTTCTTTTTTCCTTAGCATTGATGAAAGATTGCGACTAAACTACTTTTAAGCGAAAGGCCTGCCATGGCTTCAAAAAGGAAACCAACGGCCAATCCTCAGGATGTATGGTTCCAACGATATTTGCCTTAGGGGATAGCTCCAGTTCCTTAATGACAATGTGGAGTTCTCCTTTGTAGCGACCGTAGAGGTCATTATCAATGATGACAGTCCCGGCTTCTACCTTGCGATATCCATCTGTCTGAGCAGGAATAGAGTTATCTTTATATACAATTCGTGGCATGGTTGAACGAATAACATAAGCAGAGATATCCCCACGATAATTGTGACTAAAATCAATAATCTCTCTCTCAATATCGGTCACGTGTTCTGCCAATTGCACTCTGAAAGTCAGAACATCTTCATCGAGCACCTCTTGAATAGACTCTAATTCTTCTTCTATCACGAACTGATTGGAAATCAATACCCAATCAATCAAACCAGTCGCTTTTATCCACGCAATTTGACGAGCTAATTCTTGATGACGGTGTTCTTCTAGAGTTGGTAACCCTTCAGACAAGGGCCATGGGCCCTCTGTTGCAGTCTGCGAGGAGACAAAGGCTGCCGATGTAATCCCCTCTTGTCTATAAAACTCTGACATTTCGAGAAAGTAATCTTCCGAAAGTGCCGTATATTCATGGGGATAAAAATTATGACAGGCAATTATATTCTCTCTATTAGCTCCTGCTTGCAAGAGATCTGTCAATAATCTCTTATCTGTACTCATGTTCAACTCAATTTTCAGCTGATAAGGATTTTGTGTCAGAGAAACAATTTCTTCCAAGGGCAGAGCTTCATCCAAGCGAATCCCTGCAACTCCGAATGCATGCGCTTTTTCAATAAGGGAATCTTTCCAACCACAGGATTCAATGAAGCCTGGACTGATATCTGCAATCACTAGCATCCCCTTTTGGTTGGCATAGGAAATAACTGAACGATACAGGTCAAACACCTCGGAATTATCTGGCCCAATCTGGAGCAAGCTGATAAAAATCCTCCTTGCACCATATCGTTCCATCAAATCGATGTAGCTCTGACATTTCTCCAAGCCATGTCGCTCCGGATAGATTGAAAATCCAAAGTTTGTCATATTCCCCCTCCTACCTACTAAAGCCGTTGGCTTGACTGACTTCCTTAAACCAATAACCTGATTTTTTGATGATTCTCTTTTGAGTGCTCAAATCCAGCTCAACCAAGCCATATCTATTTTTATAAGCATTTAACCAAGACCAGCAGTCAATAAAGGTCCAAAGCATGTAACCCTTACAATTGGCGCCTTCTTGAATGGCTCGATGTAGCTCAATCAAATGGTCTTGAATAAATTCAATCCGATAATCATCCTGAATATAGCCATCCTCTTTGAAGGCCTCTTCTCCTTCCACGCCCATGCCGTTTTCCGTGACCAGCCAAACGATATTGCCATAGTCCTTTTTCAAATTCATGGCAATGTCATAAAGGCCGCGTTCATAGATTTCCCAGCCACGGTGAGGGTTGATTTTCTTGCCAGGCATATCATAAGAGGCAAAGAAATGTTCCGTCGTCAACAAGTCACCCTCCTCAAAGATTACTTTCGGAGCCTGTACTCGGAGAGGCTGATAGTAGTTGACTCCAAGGAAATCAACCGTATTTTCCCTGATGATAGCAAGTTCCTCTTCTGTAACATCTGGTCTGAGCCCGTATTCATCGATAATGGCTACCAATTCTTCTGGGTAGGCCCCCAATACAGACGGATCCAAAAAGCTCTTGGTCTGGAAAAGTTCGGCAATGCGGGCAGCTTTCTGGTCTTCAGGACTGTCACTCCTTGGGTAGGCAGGAGTCAGATTGAGCACAATAGAAATCTGATGGTCTGGATGCAATTCATGACAGGCCTTGACTGCCAAGGAGCTGGCTAATTGAGTATGGTAAGCCACCGCTACTGCAGCCTTAGCATCAACTTTACAGGGATAATGGTAGGAGCCCAAATAGCCACACTCTACCGGCACAATCGGCTCATTGAAGGTCACCCAGTGGTCAACCAAATCCCCAAATAATTCAAAACATTTCCGAGCGTAGGCTTCATAGGCCCAAACCGTTTCCTTGGATTCCCATCCTCCTTTTTCCTGCAAAGCATAAGGTAGGTCAAAATGATAGAGATTGACCAGCAACTTGACACCCAAGGCATTGACCTGCTGAAAAACATCCCGGTAAAATTCCACAGCCCTTGGATTGACCTGACCGACACCGTCCGGGATTAAACGTGACCACTGGATAGATGGCCGAAAAATCGTATGCCCCGTTTCTTTCAAAAGCTCAATATCGGTCTGATAGTTTTTATAAAAAGTGGAGGTCACATCCGGACCAATCTGCCCATGGAAACGCTCCGGCTCAATCCCAAACCAGTAGTCCCAGTTGTTCAAGCCCTTTCCGTCACCTGGCTCTATCCCCTCACTCTGTGGACCAGAGGTGGATGAACCCCAGAGAAATCCTTCTGGAAATTGATAAAATGTCCCTTTTTCTGTCATTATACTTTCCTTTCTGCTTTGATGGCTTCAATGCTGGATGCAAATTGCGGTAAATAATCCGCATGTGCAAGCAATAGGTCTTTTAATAGTTCTTCTGCTTTAGGCCCGTTGGCAATCAAGGGATTGAGATAGAAGGCTTGCAAGAGCAAGTCATAATCACCTGTCACCGCAGCTTCTACCGTTGCTAATTCCATCTCCTTCATAAGCTTCAAATAAGCAGTCACCAGAGGTGGACTTGGCGGACAGCCGAGCGGAATAGCCCCATGAGCTGTAATAATAGCAGTCACCTCCACAACACAATTTTCTGGTAGATAGGGAATCACACCCCGATTGACCGTCGAAACGGTTAACTCCT
Source organism: Streptococcus sp. A25 (assembly GCF_043674095.1). Taxonomy (NCBI): domain Bacteria; kingdom Bacillati; phylum Bacillota; class Bacilli; order Lactobacillales; family Streptococcaceae; genus Streptococcus; species Streptococcus sp. A25. The sequence continues at coordinate 47,332 of NZ_JBIMJO010000013.1, read as the reverse complement.
GGTGGCTGTCATTGTAAATGGCCACAATCAACTGGCAGGCAATGTCGCTGTAATAAGCTCCGCCCCGTTTCTCCAACTGCTTGGGCTTTTCTTGTAAATGAGGGTCGGCGTAGAGCTGGAACAGTTCCTTTTCTACCTCTTGGACCACTGCGGCACGCACCCGCCCAGCCTGGTATTGCTGGAGGGCATCATCCAACATCTCCTTTTCCAAAAAATAATAGCGGTGATAGTCACACGGCAGCAGGCCAATTGTCCGAAGTAAGTCAATTGAAAATTCCAGATTACTGATATTTTTCACCGCATCTGCTGGACGGCTTGCCTGATTTCCATAGAGTTTCTCCATCACTTCCATGGTCCGATTTTTTCCAAAACGGTCCCAAACCTGATGAAAATGAAAATGATTCAAACCGATATGGCGGGTCATAACCTCAGATTCCTGAAGACCAAGCACCTCTGCGGCAGCTTTCTTTTGCCCAATCGGAATATTGCATAGACCTATCACCTTTTCCCACCCCAGGTAATTGACAATAGCCTCCGTCACCATGCCAGCAGGATTCGTAAAGTTAATCAGCCAGCCATCTGGACAGAGCTCTTTCATATCAGCAATGATGCTCTTATAGGCTTGAATGGTCCGCAGAGCCTTAAAAATACCTCCAGCTCCGTTAGTCTCTTGACCTAAAAATCCATGACTGAGAGGAATGGCTTCATCCAAGTATCGCGCCTGCAATTGACCGACCCGAAATTGAGAGGTCACAAAATCTGCATTTTTTAGAGCGCTTCTCCTATCCAAGGTCGCATGAATTTCCCAGTCAAGACCAGCTTTTTTGACCATGCGCTTGGCAAGTTCTACCACGATTTCCAATTTTTCTCGGCCATCTTCGATGTCTACAAACCACCATTCTTTGATAGGTACCTCGGTATGTCTTAGAATCATTCCTTCTACCAGTTCCGGTGTATAGCTTGAGCCACCACCTATTGTTACGAGTTTGACCATAGGCATTATCCTCCATTTTACTCTTACTAAAAGTATACTCTTAATATACTGGATTTGTAAACGGTTTCCAAGACCAAACTTTTCCTTTTCCCTACGGAAAATCCTTGGGTTCTGGGCAAAGAAAAACCTATGCTCATGGTGAACATAGGTTAGATATGATTTTATTTAAGCGCCGGGTCCGGCATCAAATTGATTGTAATAAATCAATTGAGGATTTAGTTCTTGCCCCAGTAATTCACTAGAAGTCACCAACTTGAAGCCTTGGCTCGCAAAATACTGGAGCGTTGGTTCGACACTTTCTACACTGGTAGGATGGATATCGTGGAGCAAAACGATAGATCCAGGAATCGTATTGGCCTTAATGGTTTCCAGAATGACCGCAGGATTCCGGCTGGACCAGTCATTGGAATCCACTGACCAATAGATAATGGGCATATTAATGATATTCATGGTCGCTTGATTGACTGCTCCGTACGGCGGCCGCATGAGCTTGGGCTTGTAGCCCAGAATCTTTTCCAGAGCAGCCTGGGTGTCACCAACTTCTGACTGAACAGCCTCTGGACTGATGCCTGTTAACTTCGGATGGTTCCAGGTATGGTTACCAATTTCATGACCTTCTGCCACCATTCGCTGGATAATATCCTCATTACCAGCAATATTTTTCCCTAAAATAAAGAATGTTGCCTTAACATTGTATTTCTTCAAAATATCCAAAATCTTTGGTGTCGTCTGGCGGTTGGGACCGTCGTCAAAGGTCAGAGCAATCCGTTTTTGATTGGCCAATTCTTCTTTTTCCTTTTGGTACTTGTCGTAGTTTTCCTGATCTGTGACTGTCAAATGCTGGCCGGACAAGCAATCATAGAGCTCTGAGATGGAAATGGCTAGGGTCTCCACTTGATAGCCTTCTGGCAGGTTTAACAGAAACTGACTCTCTCGGTAGCTGAAGGATAGATTTTCCACTTCTTCCTGGCCAAATTTCTGGAGAAGCTGGTCGATTTCTGCCTGCTCCATGCCTTGACTAGCCAATTCTCTCTGCAGGTGAGATGAGACAATGGCACGAAAAACTCCCTGGTCCTCAACTAAATGTTTCAAACTAAAGACCTCTTGCTCCGCTGTCAGTAAAATCTGCTCCACATCCTGTTTTTTCTGAGAAACCAACTTGGTTCCCCGTACCTTGTAAGGCCTTGTTCGAATCCGATAAGCTATGATGTCTTTGTACTCAGAGTTTTCCTTATCCACACTGAAAAAATGCAGTCCTGTCGTTCTAGATTGAGGCCCTTCCTGGCCGAATTGCTTTTTCACCAGTCCTAGGACCTCCTTCTGAATCACCGAAATCGGATTCCCAGCTTCATCTTCTGGAATGGCAACTTGAACAAATTCTGAACCGATTTTCCCAGCCTGACGATAGACATTGCTTTCCTTGGAATAGTTTAATTTTAGCTGTTTGACGTCATCTCTCAAGGCCTGTTCCTGGTATTTTCCATAAGCAAAGACCAACATGCCAAGGCACACTAAAAAAAGAATGCTATTGACAACCAACAGCGCAACATTTTGTTTTCTCATACAAGTAAATCTCTTTCATAGATATATATAACTATCATAGTATAAAAACGACTTTTTTTCAATCAATATTCGGTTTCTGAAAACAGTTACATAAAACAAAAAAGAGCCGAACTTTTTCGACTCCTTTTCATCTCTTAGTCTGCGCGGATAACTTCCACACGGTAGCCATCTGGATCCGTTACAAAATAGTAACGTCCTGGATTGCCTGGCAATCCACTGAGGTCTGTCGTTGGATAGCCAAGCGCCTTGTGCTTAGCATTGTCCCCTTCCAAATCATCGGAAGAGAGAGCCAGGTGTGAAAAACCATCCCCAACCACATAAGGACCATGATCGTAATTATAAGTCAATTCAATCTCAAACTCATCACCTGGAAGTGCCAAATACACCAAGGTAAACTTGTGGTCCGGATAATCCTTACGACGGGTTTCTTTAAATCCAAAGGCTTCTTCGTAGAACTTTTGAGAAGCTTCTAAGTTTTCAACACGCAAACAAGCGTGCAACATTTTTTTACTTGCCATGTTAGACTCCTTTTATTTGATACTTAAATTCTATCATAAAATACATGAAAAATCTGATATCTGATATGAAAAGTGGACCATCACAAGGACGGTCCACCTTATATAGTTGATGCTCAATTCCTATTGCCCCTGAGACCAATGGTCATGAACACTCCCTATCAACTATGTTTTCTTTTGCGAGCTACAAATCCTAGAAGACCCAGACCTGTCAGACCAATAAGAGCAAGGCCTGATTGACTATCTCCGGTATTTGGCAAGCTAGCAGATTCTGATTGAGTTGCTGAAGCTGGGCTTACTGACCCAGTTGGAACTGGGAGTTCAGAAGTTGAAACCGGTTCTGGACTAGCTACTGTTGAAGTAGTAACAGGCGCAGCTGGTACTTTGAACTCAAAGGCTGGCAGATAGTGATAAGCTGGTTCCCTTTTTCCGTTACCAATTCGTCTTCAGCAATTGGGTAAGAAGCTGGATCTGCATAGTCTGTACCTACTAGAAGTTCTGCTTCATTGCTGAATCCATCTTGACTAATTTCAAGGCTCAATCCAGTAATATTTCCATTACCAGCGTTATCACAAGGACGATAAATTAGGTGATCGACAGCTGTACTTTCTCCCAAATCAATAACTAGACTTGACGGAACAGCACGATTATTGTTCCAATCACTATGGTAAAGTGTATTATCATCATCATCGTAAAGATTGGTTAATGGTTCATTTGCTTGTTCTGCCGTGCTTGCAGTTGCATTGACAATTGCTACTTTCAAGCTTGGCTCTTTAGCAATTGTATCGGTTTCGAGAACCTCAGATGCTTCTGAAGAACCTAGTGGATTACGGGCTGTCACACGGAATCGATAACTTGTAGTTGGCAAAAGACTGTGCACATCAAAGTGAGCATTTTCTGTCCGACCAATCGCAACCGAAGCCATACCGACAGTAAAACGTCGAATAGAAAAACGTTGCCGCTTATCAAATAGTTGCTTTGAAATTTATTCATTTAACATAGACCTCTCTTTTTTATTATATTAATTATATTGTGTTCACTTTTGATGCATCCTCCTAAACCTACATCATCCATATTGGAACGCTTACAAAAAGAGTCTTTCATTGAATGATTTTAATCACAAGCATTTTGTGGATATATCCACTTGATAATTTATTGATATACGAATTCAGTTGTCATACAAACATAGTTATAAGTTGTGATAATTCTATCCGAGCATCAAAAAACACCTAGACCGAAGTCCAGGTGTCCAACCAATTACGCTTCCAAGTAGTACTCTTTCACGATGTTGAGGTTTTCGTCCAATTCGAACACAAGTGGTGGGAAGTTAGGGATTTCCACATCCATGATTTCATCGTCAGACAGTTGCTTGATGTGTTTTACAAGGGCACGGATAGAGTTACCGTGTGCACCTACGAAGACATTTTTGCCATCTTTCAAGGCTGGAGCAATCTTGTCTTCCCAGAATGGAAGAGCGCGCTCAAGCGTTACTTTTAAGTTTTCAGCATCTGGGATAACTGAGCCATCAAGGTGAGCATAACGACGGTCAGTGTGTGCTGAATGCTCATCGTCTTTTGCCATTTCTGGTGGCAATACATCGTATGAACGACGCCAGATGTGTACTTGCTCATCACCATATTCAGCAGCAGCTTCAGCCTTGTTTTTACCTGTTAAACCACCGTAGTGACGCTCGTTCAAACGCCATGATTTTTCAACTGGTACCCACAATTGATCTGCAGCTTCAAGAGCCAAGTTTGTTGTCTTGATCGCACGTTTCAATACTGAAGTGAAGGCCAAGTCAAACTCGATACCAGCTTCTTTGATCAATTTACCAGCGTCGATTGCTTGTTGTGTACCTTTGTCAGACAAATCAACATCAGCCCAACCAGTGAAAAGGTTAGCTTTGTTCCATTCAGACTCACCGTGGCGAGCAAAAACCAATTTTACCATTAATGGATTCTCCTTTTTATTTTGAGGTTTCCCTCTTATACTTCTCTATTTTACACGAATTGCGTAAAAAATGCTAGTTTTTCCACAAGCTGTTTACGCTTTCATTATTTTTTCTTGAAAATTCAGCCCTCAGACCTATCCTTCTTCTTATCCATTATGCCAAAAACATGATATAATAGTTAGGCTGAACACGACAGATCCAAGAGGAGATTCCGCACTCTAGAAATGCCGGACTTTTTTATCCTTTACGAACTGAACGATAATAATGAACACGGAGTACTCATGAGTAAAGTAGCTATCGTGTCTGCCTACCGCTCTGCCATTGGCAGTTTTGGAGGTAGTCTAAAAGATATAGAAATCGCCGACTTGGGAGCCCAGGTTCTCAAGCAGGCGCTAGAGAAAAAGAATATCCCAGCGGAGAGCATTGATGAGGTCATCTTTGGCAATGTCCTTTCTGCTGGTCAGGGGCAAAATATTGCCCGCCAAATTGCTGTCAAAGCAGGACTTCCGCAAGAAACTTCTGCTTATTCGGTTAATAAGATCTGCGGTTCCGGTCTCAAATCCGTCTTGCTCGCAACCCAGTCTATCATGCTAGGCGACAATGACGTCGTCGTTGCAGGTGGTATTGAAATCATGAGCCAAGCACCCTACCTGTCGAAGCACAGCCGATTCGGTGCTAAATTCGGACACTTGGAATTAGAAGATTCTATGCTGACTGACGGTCTGACGGATGCTTTTGAGGGCTACCACATGGGCATTACCGCTGAGAATGTTGCAGAGCGGTATCAGGTCACTCGTGAAGAACAGGACGCCTTCGCCTTTGCCAGCCAAGAAAAAGCTGCTCAGGCTATTGCCCAAGGCACATTCGTAGATGAAATTGTCCCAATTAGCCTACAAACCCGCAAGGGAGAAGTCATATTTGACACAGATGAATACCCACGATTGACCCCACTTGATAAATTAGCAACACTCCGCCCTTCTTTCAAAAAAGATGGTACGGTGACTGCTGCCAATGCCTCAGGTATCAATGACGGCTGTGCAGTTCTCGTTCTCATGTCAGAAGAGAAGGCTAAGGAGTTGAATGTCCAGCCTCTAGCCTTCATCGAGGCCTATGCGACTAGCGGATTGGACCCAGCCTACATGGGCTTGGGACCAATTCCAGCTAGCCAGAAAGCTCTACAAAAACTCGGAAAAACAGTGGACGACATTGATTTGTTTGAAATCAATGAGGCCTTCGCTGCCCAGTCCATTCCTGTTGTCAAGGAATTGGGCATCCCAGCAGATAAGGTCAACGTCAACGGAGGTGCAATCGCACTCGGACACCCTATCGGTGCCAGCGGTAGCCGCATCCTGGTGACGCTGATCCACGAACTAGAAAAACGCAATGGAAAACTAGGCCTCTGCTCACTCTGTATCGGAGGCGGTCAGGGAATTTCCCTCATCATTTCCAAGGCGACCACAAGATAAATCACTTGTAAACAAAGGAATTTTTATGAATATTGGTATTGATAAAATCGGTTTTGCGGCACCTGATTTTGTATTAGATTTGGCTGACTTAGCCCAAGCCCGCTCTGTTGATCCTAATAAATTTAAAATCGGATTGCTCCAGTCTGAAATGGCTGTGGCTCCTGTGACTCAAGACATCGTGACCTTGGGGGCACAGGCTGCGGCTAGCATCTTGACCGAAGAAGATAAAGCAACTATTGACATGGTCATCGTTGGTACCGAATCAAGTGTTGACCAGAGTAAGGCTGCAGCCGTGGCTATTCATGGACTCCTCGGTATTCAACCCTTTGCACGGTCTATCGAAATGAAAGAGGCCTGCTACGGTGCAACTGCTGGACTCAGCCTAGCCAAAAGCCACATCAACCAATTCCCTGACTCCAAAGTTCTGGTCATCGCCAGCGATATTGCCAAATACGGTATCGCATCAGGCGGTGAACCAACTCAAGGTGCGGGTGCTGTTGCCATGCTGGTCACTGCTGACCCACGCATCATGGTCCTCAACAATGACAATGTCTGCCAAACCCGCGACATCTACGACTTCTGGCGTCCCAACTATGACAAATATCCGCGTGTTGATGGCAAATTTTCAACCGAACAATACACTGATTGCTTGACTACTACCTTCGACCACTACCAAGAGAAAACTGGACAACAGCTCAGCGACTTCGCGGCTATGTGCCTCCATATCCCATTCTCAAAGCAGGGGCTCAAGGGCCTCCAAGCCATTGCCAAGGATGAGGAAACCCTGACCCGCCTCTCTGACCGCTTCCGAGAGGCCATCGTTTACAATAAGGTGGTCGGCAACATCTATACTGGCTCGATTTTCCTTTCTCTCCTTTCCCTTTTGGAAAATAGCAGAGCGCTCAAGGCAGATGACCAAGTCCTCTTTTATAGCTATGGTAGCGGAGCTGTCTGTGAAATCTTTAGCGGCCGCCTAGTCGAAGGCTACCAAGAGCACTTGGAAATGGACCGCCTAGACAAGCTCAACCAGCGGACACGCTTGAGCATGGACCAATACGAACAAATCTTCTTTGAAGAAATTGAATTGGACGAAACAGGCACTTCTGCTGACTTGCCTGCTGACCAAAGTCCATTTGCTCTAGCTAAAATCCAAGACCACAGACGAATCTATATCAAAAACTAATCAGTAACTGGCACCCTTGGCCAAGCCAGGGTGCTTTTCTCATATAGAAAGAGGAAATCATGTCCCATTTCTCAGGATATTACAAAAAAACGCGGCTTGAACGCATTGACTTGCTAGCTCAAGCTCGTCAGCTAGATGAGAAAACCATTGCAATTCTCCAGCAAGATGATAATCTCCCAGAAACCGTTGCAGGAAAAATGGCTGAGAACCACCTTGGAACCTTCTCCTTGCCCTTCTCGGTCGTACCAGAATTGCTGGTTGACGGTATCAGCTACAGTATTCCCATGGTCACGGAAGAACCCTCTGTCGTTGCCGCTTGCTCGCTAGGTGGAAAAATGATTGCCAAGTCGGGTGGTTTCAACACTACCGTCCACAACCGCCTTATGATTGGTCAAGTCGCACTCTACGACGTTCCTGACATAAACAGAGCTAGTCAGCTCATTGGTCAGGCGGAAGAAGAACTGCTCCAACTAGCCAACGACGCACATCCATCTATTGTCAAACGAGGCGGTGGCGCTAGAAAGATTACCGTCGAGCAAAAGGATGAATTTCTGATTGTTTACTTGCAGGCCGACGTCCAAGAGGCCATGGGCGCCAATATGTTAAATAATATGTTGGAAGGGATAAAAGAACATTTGGAAACTCTATCGCAAGGTCAGGCCTTGATGGGGATTCTGTCCAACTATGCAACGGAGTCCCTAGTGACCGCAGAATGTCGGATAGCCATCTCAAGTCTAGCAATCAGCTCTGCCATTGCCCAAGAAACGGCAAAAAAAATAAGCCTTGCCAGCAAACTGGCTCAGGTGGACCCTTATCGGGCAGCCACCCACAATAAGGGGATTTTTAACGGCCTTGACGCCCTTGTACTTGCGACGGGAAATGACTGGCGGGCGGTTGAGGCAGGCGCTCACGCCTATGCCAGTCGCGACGGACAATATCGCGGTCTTTCGACATGGACAATCCAAGGCGAGGAGCTGGTGGGTTCCATCACACTGCCCCTGCCTATCGCTACCGTCGGTGGTTCAATTGGCCTCAATCCTAAGGTTCAAGCAGCTTTTGCTATTTTGGGACATCCACAGGCGCGGCAACTAGCCTCTATCATAGCCGCTGTCGGTCTCAGCCAGAACTTCGCTGCTCTGCGCGCCTTGGTCACAACTGGTATCCAACAGGGACACATGAAACTCCATGCCAAATCCCTGGCCCTGCTTGCCGGCGCCCACGAAAAGGAGGTCGACCACCTAGCCCACCTCCTGCGCCAAAAAAAACACAGCAATCTGGAGACAGCACAGAAATTGTTAGAAGAAATGAGAAGAAACTAAAAAAAGAGGGGTGACTCTTTTTTTAGCCTCCACTAACCAGTCTAGCAGGCTCATCTTCTCGATACCGCCATAATTTGCATAGGGTTGAATAGTATCCATAGTCAGTATATACTTGGGGTAGTTGTCTGAAATCTTCTGCAGCGGACGCAATTCCCTTTCAAGTATTTCAGGCGCAAGAGTTGTTTCACTGACTTGGTAGTAGGCAAAATGCCCCTGCTCCGTGACGGCAATGAAATCCACCTCGTACTTATCGACATTGCCAACATAGACCTTGCTATAACGTCGACATAGCTCCAGAAATACAATATTTTCAATCATATTTCCAATATCTTCCTGATGATCTGGGAGCAATAGGTTTCTAAAACCAAGGTCTACTGTGTAGTATTTTTCTAGACGCTGTAAGAGACTACACCCTTTTACATCAAACCGAGGAACTGCGTAAAAGAGCAGGCTATCTGTAAGGCTGTTCAGATATTGTTCCAAGGTTGCATGTGCGATTTTTACACCCTGACTAATCAGGGTATTTTTTATACTAACATCAGAGGGGACTGTCAATCGCTCTACCCACTTCTTAAAAGTCAATGGGCGTTACCGCCTCATTACACCTATTGAAGCAGAACGACTGCATGACTTTCCAGACGATTGAACAGCTAAGAAAAAACTTTCTGACGGAACTATTGTTGACGTTTCTGATAAAATGCGAATGTTTTTCATGGGTAATGCCTTAGTAACAGAAATTGTTAAAAAAATAGGAGAATTTATAAAAGAACTCGACTGAAATAGTTGAGTTCTTTTATAATACTTCCTCCATCCGTATCTTCTGCGGTTTCAATTCTAGTTGCTCATAAAATGCGACTGACTTTGTATTATCCGCCCAAACATCCAACGTTATATTGTAGCAACCACTTTCCTTGGCATAAGAAAGAGCAAAAGCATAGAGTTCCTTACCAATTCCCTGACCGCGAACCTGCGATGACACACACAAATCATCTATGAAGAGCGTTTTTACAGGCTGTAATACCTGACTCTGGGCCTCTTGAATTTGGCAAAAGAGATGCCCAACTACCTGTCCCGCCGTTTCATAGACAAAAATTAGCTGGTCTGGATTTCCAATCATGGAGGTCAAGTCTGCCTGCGAATATTTTTGCCCACTTTCCCTAAAAATATCAGGTCTCCCCACATGATGAAACTGTAAAATCTCCTCAAGCAGGCTTTCCAGTGCTGGAATGTCTTGTAACTGAGCTTGTCTAATCATCTTTTTCCTCCTTCAAAAAAAATAATACAAATCGGTCCTAAGACCGATGAATATTCTGAAAATTCCTTTATACTATAAGTGTATCCTAAAATTTTTCATAAATCTCCTAAAAGTCAGTCCTCTGGGCTGATTTTTTGTGTTTAACGGATGATTTACAGAAAAATCCCCTTGTCCCGCAAATTGACCAGACATTCTTCCAAGTAAAATGCGTCGTGCTCTGGATAAATAGGACTGGTCAGTGGAATTTCTTCAACCTCACTATAAGACGCTTCCTTCTTCCCACGATAGGTCGACTCCTGCCATTCGGCCGACACCTTGTAACCTCTATTCTCCATCTCCTGCATGTTCATCTTATAATATTGAAACAATTTTATCGGAGAATGGGTAAAGACATAGTTGACCGTCGCATGAGGACGTCCCCAACCTGCACCTCGTAAGGCACAACATTTTCTATGCTGTCCCAACAATTGCTGGCGCGGAAGTACAGAAATTAAGTCTTGATGCCAAAGTCGCATTGGATACCCTCCTGTTATGGCACAGACCAATACATGTCAAACCACTGGCCGCCGCCAAACTGTGACTGGGATGGTCCCATATCCTCAAAGCCATTACGCTCATAATAGTTGAGCAAATATTCCTTACAAGTTAAAGCAATCCCCTCCATATCTCTTGACCTTGCGACTTCTTTCAAGGCAGCCGTGAGTAGGGTACCAAGCCCCTGACCCTGGTAGGCATTGTCCACTGACAGGCTAGCAATGTGCAAGTATCGTCCTTTCAAGTCAGCAGAGTTTGTCAGCTCAAAAATAGCATCCGTCACCAACTTCTCTTCTGCAGGACAGGCTAACAAATAAGCCGCTACTTCTCCCTCGTGAATCATAACGAGACTGGACTGGCTACTATTTGCAGCATAAGCCGCCAAAACAGGCTCTGAAATCTGCTCCTCAGGAATAAAATTTTCCCGCTCCAGCCGCAAAATACCAGGCAAGTCACCCGGCTGCGCAAAACGAATTTCCATGTTATTTCCCCCAGTATCAGAAAAGGGACTGCAGTCCCTTTTCTTATTGTACATTATGTGTCAAATTTGACAAGAGACGCTCAAATGAGTATTCATAGGACTGAATATCCCCTGCCCCCATGAAGACATAGACTGCATTGTCATGGTCCAAGAGTGGAGAAGTATTTTCAACCGTCACTAGCCCACCTTTTTTCTTTATTTTAGCTGCCAGATCCTCTACTTTGACCTCACCGTTATCTGTCTCACGCGCTGATCCATAGATTTGTGCCAAATAAACCGCATCAGCCCCATTCAAAGCCTCTGCAAATTCATCCAAAAGGGCAATGGTCCGCGTAAAGGTGTGCGGTTGGAAAATAGCCACCAATTCCTTGCTTGGGTACTTCTGACGGGCCGCATCAATGGTCGCAATGATTTCCGTTGGATGATGGGCGAAGTCATCAATGATAACCGTATCGTTGACAATTTTCTCCGTAAAACGACGCTTGACACCAGCAAAGGTCTTGAGGTGTTGAGCTACCAAGCTCAAATCAAAACCAGCAATATGGAGATTGGCAATAACCGCTGTCGCATTCATGACATTGTGCTTACCGAAGGTTGGAATTTGAAACTCACCCAATTCCTGGTCCTTGTAGCGCACCTTGAACTGCGAACCTGTGGTTGACGGACGCAAATCATAGGCTACAAAGTCATTCTCATCACCGAAACCATAGTAGTAAATCGGCGCATTGGCTGTAATCTTACGCAATTCCTCATCCTCACCATAGAGGAAAAGACCTTTTTTAACCTGCTTGGCATAGTCATTGAAGGCATTGAAGACATCCTCAAGGCTAGTGAAATAGTCCGGATGGTCAAAGTCAATGTTGGTGATAATGCTGTACTCTGGGTAATATGGAGCAAAATGACGCTCATACTCATCTGACTCAAAAACAAAGTATTGGGCATTGGCAGAACCACGACCTGTACCATCACCGATTAAGTATGAGGTATCCGTGATATTGCGCATAACATGGGCCAAAAGACCTGTAGTTGACGTCTTACCGTGGGCACCAGCCACACCTAGGCTAGTAAATTCCTTCATGAATTGGCCCAGGAACTCGTGGTAACGCTTGTAGCTGTAGCCATTCGCATCCGCATAGGCGATTTCCACGTTATTGTCTGGACGGAAGGCATTACCAGCAATCAGCTCCACATCAGCAGTAATATTTTTTTCATCGAAGGGCAGGATAGGAATTCCAGCTTGCTCCAGCCCACGCTGGGTAAAGTAATACTTATCTACGTCACTTCCTTGAACCTTGTGGCCCATTTGGTGGAGCATAAGAGCCAGCGCACTCATACCCGAACCCTTAATACCAATAAAATGATAGGTTTTTGTCATCTTAATCCTCTTCTATCTGTGTCAAATTGAGTTCTTGAGCAACCTGCTTTTCACGAAAGGCACGTCTTTCCGGATAATTGTAGACCTGACTTCTCTTGAGGAAATCAAAGGACTGGTTGCTTGATGTTTTTTCCTGCACCCGGTCCTCTTTTTTCAAAGAATAGACTTCTGGCAGATCTGCTAAAATATAGCTCTCTTGGCGCAAACGGTCAGCTAGATTGGCCAGAAGATCGCCAGTCGCTTCCTTGCGAGGAGTAGGCTGGACAGTTGGAACTTTTTTAGGCTTGCTTCCGATAAAATCATCCTTCAAATAGCTAGCTGAACGTTTCTTTTTAATATCTTCTTTGGCTACTTCCCTGGCTAACTGCCCCTGGGTCTTCCGCTCCGCATGCTGGACCGGTCTGTGAAGATTTCGGTCCCGTCTGGAATAATGCGACCTCTTGGTAGCAAATAAAGGGGGCAAGAGCTCGTCTTCCGTCTGCTCTGGAACAGGTTTCACCGCTGGTTCCTGACTGCCACTGGCTTCAAACACCTTGTCCTGATAAGGGCCCTTAATATTTGAAATCAAATCGCTCTCCTCATAGAGAAGCATCTGAGGGCTGGCCTCAATCAGGGGCTCATTGTCTGAAATGATGGGAAATCGAGTATCTTCTCTTATCATAGCACATTCCTTTCAACTACTCATTATATCATAAAGGCACAGGGTTTTACCACACAAGAGGAAGTCTGCTTCAGATTTTCAGCCTTATTCTGCGATACCAAGAATGTCACGAATATCTTCAACCGTCAGACTTGAACGACTTTCTTCGCCGTCCAGCACCGTCTTGACCAGATTTTTCTTACTTTCCTGCAGGGCAAGGATTTTTTCTTCAATCGTTCCCCTGGTAATCAATCGATAGCATTCGACCGTTTCTGTCTGCCCCATTCGGTGGGCCCGACTAATGGCCTGGGATTCCACCGCAGGATTCCACCAGAGGTCAACCAAAATGACTGTATCGGCACCAGTCAGGTTGAGCCCCACGCCACCTGCCTTGAGGGAAATGAGGAAGGCATCTCGGCTACCTGCGTTAAAGGCTTGGGTCATTTCTTGGCGCTGACTAGCAGGGGTCGAGCCGGTCAATTTGTAAGAGGTCAGGCCCAACTCATCCAGCTGCTGCTCAATCTTATCCAGCATTGTTCTAAACTGTGAAAAAATCAATACCCGATGCTCACCCTCTTTAAGCTGTTGCAGGAGCTCGCTCAGGCTATTGAGCTTACCACTTTCTCCGGTAAAATCATCCATAAAGAGGCTGGGAGTGTCACAAATTTGGCGGAGACGGGTAATGCCTGATAGGATTTCAATCTTATTGCGGTTAATCTGGGCATCATCTGCTCCCAACACCTTGGACTGCATTTGCTGGAGTTGCCCCAGATAGATGACCTTTTGCTCATCTGTCAATTCATTTAGGACATTGACCTCAATCAAATCTGGCAATTCATCCAGAACCTCTTCCTTATGCCGTCTGAGGACAAAGGGCTGGATCATACGGGCAATTTCCTGGGAAGTCATCTTGCTAAATTCCTGCTTACCTGGCAGGAGGCCTGGTAGGACAATCTGGAAAATAGACCAAAGCTCAGTCAGGTGATTTTCAATAGGCGTACCAGACAGGGCAAAACAATTCCCTACCTCAAACTCTCTCAGAAGCTGGGCAATTTTTGACTGAGAATTTTTCATGACCTGGGCTTCATCCAAAATCAAATAATCAAATTGCTCTTCTTTATAGAGGTCAAAATCCTGTCTGAAGGATGGGTAGGAAGTCACATAGACCTGATGGTCCTCATTGATAAGCTTTTCCCGGTGGTCCTTATTGCCATAGACCACTGCCACTTCCAAGTCCGGCGCAAATTTGGCACATTCTTCCTGCCAGTTATAAATCAAACTAGATGGAGCCAAAATCAAAACCTTGGAACTTGACTTCAGATGGCCTGACAGGAAGGCAATAGTTTGCAGGGTCTTCCCTAGACCCATATCATCTGCCAGAATGCCCCCGAAACCATAATGGTTGAGCATGGAAAGCCATTTGACGCCTGTCTCTTGGTAATCCCGTAGTTGCTGATTAAGGGGCTGTTGGGGAAGAGGAAAGGTATCTGGTGCCGCCAAATGAGCCGCCATGGTTTGAAATTCTTCCGAAAAATGAACCTGGTCCAAGCCTGACAATTGCTGAGCCAATCGGAAACCATTCAAGGCATCCAAATGAAGGGTCTGCCCCTTTCCAAATTTAGCTCGGAGATTGGTCAGAGTCTGGCTGATGCGCAAGGCCTCTTCGTCGAAGACCAGCAACTTGCCACTTGGGCTGGTATAGTGGTCCTCCTGGTTTAAGAGGGCCTGGATGGCCTGATCCACCTCAGATTGATCAATGCCTGTCAAGTCAAAGGAAATGTCCAACAAGGAACCATTTTTCACGATTTCAAGACTTGGCTTGGCCTGAATAAGATTATTTTCTAACTGCTGGTCCAGGTAAACCTTACCCATTTTTTCCAACAGGGCTAGATGTTCCTTGTAGAAGGTATACCATTCGGTCTGGACCAAGGGCTGGCGGTAGGCCAGGAATTTCCCATGAAAGCCTGCTAGCTTGATCGCCTGGTGGACAGCTTCCAGATGTTGAAAATGACTTGTAAAAGGTAGTAAGTCCAGCTCCTCTTGCGAGGCAACCTTGCGACCTAAAAAATCCAAGACCAGCTGCAGGGTCAAGCGACCACTTGCCTCCATGCCCAGATGGAATTCCGGCTGAAAATCCTCAATGGCAAAGCGTTTGGGTGCCTTGACTTTCCCCAATTTTTGCAGTTCCAATAAACTGAGGGCCAATTTGCCCTGATCTTGAAAATCCACTTGAACCTTGCGTAGGCCTGATTCAGTCGGAACCAGATCATTGATCCGCATCAGCAGATTTTCCTGCTGGCGATTCAGGCTATAGATAGTACCATGTTTGAGCAGATAACTTCCATAAAAGAGCTGGCGGACAGGCTCTTCATGAATCACCATTTCAATCATATCCATATGAACCGTTACTTCAAAACAAAAGAGACCGTCTTCTGGCGTTAGGTGTTTAATAGTCAACTGTGAGTAGCTGGTCTGCTGGTGGGTCAGTTGAAATTCATCCAAGTCCCCCAGCAATTCCAGCCCCTCCTCAAAGTGAGACTTGGGCAGGCGAAAATGACGACCGAAATGAACCAAGACTTCCGAGTCCAGGCGGGCTTTTTCAGGCACCAGGACCCATAAAAATTCCAGAAGAGCCTGACTTGCCGGGTCAAAATGATCAAAGGACACATGCTCAAAGTATTTTTTACCGATTTGATACTGGCCATTGGTTTTGACCACCTTCAAAAAGGCCCCAATATCGCGAATAATATAGTAACGCTGGTCTGGCAAACGACCGATTTTGAGGGTCCAGTCAATCTGGCGGTCATAAGCCACTAACTGCCCCTCCACCGCCAATTGGTATCGGATACCCAAATCAAGCGGAAGCGGTAAAATTTCATCCAAAAACAAGCCGCCAAAGTAGGTTCGCCTAGCGGTCTCCTTCTGATGGCTGCCCTCCTCCTTGAGGGTCTGACCAGCCTTATCATTCTTCAAAAAATACTCCGTAGCAGCCAAATGCTGGCAGTAACCCTTGTTTTGAAATAGCAGACAGCTACAATTAAGCTCACTATCGTCATCGCTATAGGAAAACAACTCCCCGGCAATTTCCAGCGTCATCTTTCCCAGCTCGCTCTCAACGACTCTCAACTGACCCGATTCGTATAAATCAATTCCTTCCTGGCGAGTCCGCCCCGGCATCATCCTACTCATCCATGCTCCTATTCAACATTCATTCCTAACAAATATTATCTCTCTATTATAGCATAATTGAAACCGAATTTCCCTCCCCAGGCATCAAAAAAACACCAGCTCAAGCTGATGCTTTCTATTTCCTCTTCCAATAATAGTTGGTTGCGCGACACATCCTGACCAGGTATTTGCCAAGTCGCCAAAGCGAAAAGAGCGCAAGCCCAAGGAGGAAGGTAGCAAGAATCATATGGCCCAGATGAAAGTCTTTCAGCAGCTTAGCTAGGCTAAAGAAACTGATAAAAGCAAGCAAGCCGACCAGGACCAGATGAAACAAGATTCCGAGCCAGCCCAACCAGTAACGACTGCCAAAGGGCGCCTGTTTTTCTGGCTCAAAAACTGGCAATTCCAAGAGCCACCCTCCAATTAATTCTGCTAAAAACTGCATAGCTAGTCCTTTCGTCACCCGTCATGGCAAAAGAGAGAAGGTTGCCCTCCTCTCCTATTCGTTTATATAAGAAACAGTATTTACAAGTAAGGTAGATTTAGATGAGAGATAGTTTTTTTTACAAATCAAGACCGTTTTTTGATGGAATACTGACTGTATTTCGAGAAAAACGAACGATGAGTGGCAGAAAACTAGTCTTAGCTAAAGATACTGAACTGTGAATACAAGTTCTGAGAATTACTGACGCACTTCCAAGAGTCCCAAATCGCCATCTTCACGTTTGTAAAGGACATTGGTAGTACCATCATTGGCATCTGTGTAGATAAAGAAGTCATGTCCAAGCAATTCCAATTGAAGAACCGCCTCTTCCATATCCATTGGTTTCAAGTCTACCTGCTTAGTACGAACTACTTTTACTTCTTCTTCAGCTTGCTCTACCAACTCGTCTGTAAAGACTTGACCAGTAGCCACTTTTTGACGGTGTTTGCGCTCGATTTTTGTCTTATTACGACGGATTTGACGTTCAATCTTGTCTACGACAAGGTCGATTGAGCCATACATTTCTTGTGAAATGTCTTCTGCACGTAGGGTTACACCACCAACAGGGATAGTCACTTCAACCTTAGCACGCTTGTCACGGTAAACCTTCAAGTTTACCTTGGCATTCAACTCTTGGTCTGCACTAAAGTACTTCTCAATCTTAGCAACTTTCTCTTCTACATAGGCACGGAGTGCATCTGTAACTTCAAGGTTTTCTCCACGAATACTGAATTTAATCATATTAGTACCTCTTTCTTGGCTTTCGCCTTTCTTCACTATCATTATAACATATTTATAAAATATTGCAACCGTTTTCTCAACGTGAAAGTGAAAATGTTTTGATTTCTTTCTGACCAGTTTTCATGAAAAGTCCCGCAGCAAGCTGGATTGTGGCACCTGTTGTGTAAATATCGTCAACTAAAATTATTTTTTCTGGAAGCTCATCTTCCTCCAACAAATAAAAGACCTGTTCTGCATCAAGACGCTCCTCCCGACTTTTTGAAGACTGTTTCTGGCTATCAATTTTGCCCAGGAGCTCTTTATATGGAAGACCAGCCGCATCAAGTAGCCCCGTTACCTGATTGAAGCCTCGCTCCTCCAACCTCTCTGGACTAAGGGGAATGGGAACTAAGGTATAGTCCGAATAAGCTGACAGGGCTACCTTGATTTGCTGGGCAAAGACCTGTCTGAGCAGATAGTCCCCTTGAAACTTGTACTTGCTGAAATAATCTGCCATGGCTGGATTGTATTGGAAAATGGCCCTGTGGTCAATGTGTTTGCCCCTGGCCTGCCAGTGCCGACAATCACTGCAAATATCGGAAGTTCCTGACTTATAACAAGACGGACAGTGGAGCTCTGCTATTTCCTTAAAAGAAGCCTGACAGCTGGAACAAATCCCTAGCTTTTCCTGCTGGAAAAAGAGGATAGAGCTAAATGTGGTGCGGGTCCGCAGGCTTTCCACACAGAGTAGGCAGTTAGACATAGCCGGCCTCCTTGTTCATAAATTTGATTTCAGCGATTGCTTTTTCAATGGCACGGGTCGAACCCTCATGGAAAAAGAGGAGCAAGCCTGTGGGACGATCCATGGACCGCCCGACTCGACCCCCAATCTGCACCAAACTGGACGACGTATAGAGATAGTGGTTGGCCTGGACTACCATGACATCAACCATGGGAAAGGTCACACCTCGCTCCAGAATCGTTGTTGAAACCAGGATGGTAATGGTGCGGTCGCGAAAACCTTGAACAATCTCCAGTCGATTTTCCGTCTGACTAGAAACAAAACCGATTTTCTCATCAGGAAATTCTCTCTCCAAAATCGCTACAAATTCCTGGCCTTTGGAAATTTCTGGCAGAAAAATCAGCAAGGGAAAACTTGTTTTTCGCTGCTTTCTGATAGCTTGCTTGAGCTTGACAACCAGCTTGTTCTTTTTCAGGCTCTGGTCAAATTGGCTGAACCAGACCTTTTCTGGCACAATCAAGGGATTGCCGTGAAAGCGTCTGGGCAAACTGAGCCGTTCTAATTGGCCGGATTTTACCTTCCTATCCAGCTCATCCGTCGAGGTCGCTGTCAGGAAAACCTGGAGCCCGTCTGCTTTGACGGCATTGTCTACTGCCCGGTAGAGCATGGGATTGTCCGCATAGGGAAAGGCATCCACCTCATCGATTAAGACCAAATCAAAGGCCTGGTAGAACTTGAGCAACTGGTGGGTGGTAGCGACCACAAGCGGCGTCCGAAAATAAGGATCCGACTGGCCATGAAGGAGACTGATGGGAACAGCGAAATCTTGTTGCAGCCGCTTATAAAGCTCGATACAGACATCAATTCTGGGACTGGCCAGACAAACTGCTCCGCCCTGGTCAATGACTTGCGCTACTGCATGGTAAATCATCTCCGTCTTTCCAGCCCCCGTCACGGCATGAACCAAGGTCGGCCGCCTTTTTTCAATATTGGCACAGAGCCCGTTTGAAATCTTCTGCTGCCAATCAGTCAGCTGACCAGACCACTTGAGACAGGCATTTTCTGGGAAATCCTGCTGGGGAAAATAATAGAGTTCCTCATCTGACCGCACCCTGCCTAGCAGGATACATTCTCGGCAATAGTAGGCCCCGTTTGGTAAACGATGGCGGTCCGAAAATGCAGTCGAACAACGAAAACAAGCGCCCCCCTCTGTCATGCTAGGTAAGGTCTGAGCTGCTTGGCGCTCTTCAGCCGTCAATTGATACTTGGTAAACAGTCGTCCATAATAATTTTCTAGTTCTTTCATCACTTATTTATTCGGAAATTTTTGTCAGTTTTTGGAAAAACGTGTATAATTTTGGTATGAAAGAATTTAAGACCATTAAAGAAGACGGTATTGTCGAAGAAGAGATTAAGAAATCCCGCTTTATTTGCTTTATGAAACGGGTGACAACCGAGGAAGAGGCCAGGGAATTTATCAACGGTATTAAGAAAGAGCACTACAAGGCCAACCATAACTGCTCTGCCTTTATCCTTGGCGAAAATATGGAAATCAAGCGATCATCGGACGACGGCGAGCCTTCTGGTACAGCGGGTGTTCCCATGCTGACAGTGCTGGAAAATCATGAACTGACCAATGTCGCAGCGGTTGTGACCCGCTATTTTGGAGGTATCAAATTGGGTGCCGGTGGGCTGATTCGGGCTTATGCTGGGGCCGTGTCCAAGGCTGTCAAGGAAATCAGCATTGTTGAAGTCAAGGAGCAAAAAGGCATTTCTATCACCCTTTCCTATGCCCAGTACCAGGAATTTGCCAACTGGCGGGCTGAGTTGGGACTGGAAGAACACGATACCCAATTTACAACGGAAGTTCAAACCATGATCTATGTTGACAAGGAACTGGTTGCGCCGACTCTGACTAGTCTGACCGAATTTTACCATGGCAAGGTCACAAGCCAAGAGACTGAGCCAAGAATTGTCGAAGTTTCTGTTCATTAAAAAAAGCTATCATAATGATAGTTTTTTTATATTATACATTGGCTGGGACTTGGTATATACTAGAAGTAACTATATTTGGAGGTATTAGCAATGGCTATTTATCAATCGATTACAGAACTTGTCGGAAAAACACCGATTATCAAACTCAATAACATTGTTCCTGAAGGTGCTGCGGATGTCTATGTCAAACTGGAGGCCTTCAACCCTGGTTCTTCTGTCAAAGACCGCATTGCTCTGGCAATGATTGAAGATGCTGAAAAGGCCGGCACTATCAAGCCTGGTGATACGATTGTTGAGCCTACAAGCGGAAATACTGGTATCGGTTTGGCTTGGGTTGGAGCTGCAAAAGGTTACAAGGTCATCATCGTCATGCCTGAAACCATGAGCATTGAGCGTCGTAAAATTATCCAAGCCTATGGAGCTGAGCTAGTTCTCACACCAGGTAGCGAGGGGATGAAGGGTGCCATTGCCAAGGCCAATGAAATCGCTGAAGCACAAAATGGCTGGGTACCTTTCCAATTTGCCAACCCGTCCAATCCAAAAGTTCATGAAGATACAACAGGACAAGAAATTTTGGAGGACTTTGGACCAACTGGTCTGGATGCATTTGTGTCAGGCGTGGGTACTGGTGGTACCGTCAGCGGTGTCTCTCATGTCCTCAAGGCAGCCAATCCCGATGTAAAAATTTACGCTGTGGAAGCAGATGAGTCTGCCGTCCTCTCTGGTGAAGCACCTGGTCCGCACAAGATTCAAGGAATTTCAGCTGGCTTCATCCCAGACACCCTGGATACCACTGCCTACGATGGCATTGTCCGCGTCAAATCAGATGATGCTCTGGCAACCGGCCGCGCTATCGGCGGACAGGAAGGTTTCCTGGTCGGCATTTCATCTGGCGCTGCTATTCATGCTGCGATTGAAGTCGCTAAGGAACTAGGAGCTGGCAAAAAAGTCTTGGCTATCCTGGCTGACAACGGTGAACGCTATCTGTCAACTACCCTCTATGAGTTTGAAAACTAATATACCAAAAGAGCCTGGATTTCCAAGCTCTTTTTACTATTGGAAAGCTAGACTAGCAACTAGTCTAGACCTTTCCTTCTTTCATTTCCTTCAAATACTCCTTGGATTCAGCAATCCAGATTGGGAGAGCCTTGGCCAGAGGCTCAAAGCCAATCTTATAGCGGTCGTTGGTAAAGCGGTGGTGTCTTGGGATTTTTTGGCGTTCTTCTTCCAAGGTCCGCATAGATAGACTAGCCTTGTGCGAATATTCATCATAGTCAACGACTTGGACCAGAACTTCCTGGCCCATTTTAATAAAATGGTGGATATTATCAACAAAGCCTGTCTTGATTTCAGAAATATGGATAAGCCCAATCTGGCCGTTCTCTAATTCAACAAAGGCACCGTAGGGCTGAATGCCCGTCACTTTTCCTTTGACTTTATCACCAATATTCATCTTAGTCCTCGATTTCAATACTTTCGATGACAACATCTTCATTCGGACGGTCTGAACCATCTGTCTCTACAGCCGCAATGGTATCCAATACCCTATAAGATTCTTGGTCCATCAAATGTCCAAAGACCGTGTGGCGTTGATCCAGGTGCGGTGTTCCACCATTTTCAGCATAAAGAGCCGCAATTTCCTCAGGCCAGCCACCGCGCTCCAATTCCTTGGCATTGTAAGGGAAATTCTGGTTCTGCACGATGAAAAATTGACTGCCGTTGGTATTGGGACCTGCATTGGCCATAGAAAGAGCACCACGCAGGTTGAAGGCCTCCATAGAAAATTCATCCTCAAAGGACTCACCGTAGATAGACTCACCGCCCATACCTGTACCAGTCGGGTCGCCACCTTGAATCATGAAATCCTCGATAATACGATGGAAAATAATGCCATCATAGTAACCATCTTTTGACAGGGCAACAAAGTTCGCCACTGTTTTTGGTGCAATTTCTGGGAAGAGCTTGATGGTCATGCTACCGTGATTTGTCTTGATGCGGGCAACTGGTCCCTCTACATTTTCCAAGTCTAATTGTGGGAAGTATTTTTCTTTTTCTACCAAACCTAATTTCTCCAAGGCATCAAAAATGCCGTCTTCTTCTACAGTTTTTGTAATATAATCTGCATGTTTTTGCAGTTCTGGGTGGGAATGCCCCATGGCAATACTGATGCCAGCATATTGGAAGAGCTCTATGTCATTAAGACCATCGCCAAAGACCAAGACATTTTCTGGTTTGAGACCAAGCTTTTCAACGATTGCGGCTACCCCTGCTGCCTTAGAGGCAGACTTGAGGACAATGTCTGATGAAATGGCATGCCAACGGACACTGCGTAAGTCGCTCTGCAATTCCTCCGGTAAGACCACTTCCTGACCTTCCTGCTCAAAGGTCCACATTTGGTAAATATCCTGGCCCTTGTAAAAATCAGGGTCTGTCTCCAGATTATCATAAATGGGGTCAATGGCCTGACTAATCCGCTGGTCACGGAAGGACAGAGTGGCTTTTTCAGCGCTCATAACCCCATAGTCAATCCCCACTTGCTTGGTCCAAGCAATATATTTCTCAATCAAATCCGGTGCAATCGGAGCCTTACGAATGACATTGCCTTTGGCATCTTCTACATAAGAGCCGTTTATCATAGCAAAGTAATCCGGCTGCAAGGCCTGGATTTCTGGCACAACACCATATTTGCCCCGACCAGAGGCAATCCCTGTCAAGATGCCTTTTGCTTTCAGTGATGCAAAGACCGTCGGAATAGTGTCCGGAATAAATCCAGTCTCCACCAAGCGCAAGGTATCATCAATATCGAAAAATACCAACTTAATCTTCTTGGCCTTGTATTTTAATTTTGCGTCCATCTATTCTCCCCCACTTTTGTTTTTCATTGAGTATGACTGCCTACCATTATATCACTAATCTTCATCCTGTGCCACCAGTCCATGTTGAAAGGCATAGACGACAGCCTGGGTCCGGTCGCTGACAGCTAGTTTAGACAGGATATTGGAAACATGGGTTTTCACCGTTTTGAGGGAAATGAAGGATTCATCCGCAATCCGCTGATTATCATAGCCCTTGGCAAGCAGGGCCAAAATCTCCCGTTCACGTACGGTCAAATCATCATGCAGGTCTGGATAACGCTTGTGGTGCTCGACCTTCTTCTCCACTTCTGTTTCAATGGCAAATTCCCCACGCGCCACCTTGCGAATGGCAGAGAGAATCTCGTCTGCACTAGAGGTTTTGAGCATATAGCCCTTGGCACCAGCCTCAAGAACTGGATAGATTTTTTCATTGTCCAAATAAGAAGTCAAAATCACAATCTTGACATCCGACCATTCCTTCAAGAGGGCCAGAGTCGCCTCTACCCCTGTCATCTTGGGCATGACCAGGTCCATAACAACCACATCTGGACGCAAATCCAGTGCCTTAGCCAAGCCTTCCTCGCCATCGCTGGCTTCTGCGACAACCTCCACATCAGCCTGTAAATTTAAATAACTTTTCAATCCTAGTCGGACCATCTCGTGGTCATCAACCAGCATCACTCGAATCGTCTTCATCTTCTTTTCCTTTCAGTAGTGGGATACGAATATCAATGGCAACCCCCTTGTTAGGAGCCGTCCGAATCTTGATAGTCCCTGCCATATCTTCCACCCGCTCGCGGATGTTTTGGAGGCCATAGCTGAGCTCCCCATCATCTTCCTGCTGGAAACCAATGCCATCATCTGTCATTTTAAGCTGTAATTCTGTCTCCTTCTGAATCAAGTAGACATCCAGTTGCTTGGCCTTGGCATGGCGCAAGGTATTGGAAATAATCTCCTGGGCAATGCGGAAGAGGTGCTCTTCTATCAGCTTAGGCAATTCTTCCACTTCATGCTGGAAGTGGACCTGGATACTACTCTTGTCGCTGACTTCCCGCAGAATCACATCAAAACCTTCAACCAGGGTCTTACCTTCCAGCTCACTAGGTCGTAAGTGCAGGAGCAAAATCCGCAAATCCCGCTGGGCCGACTCAATCATGTCCTTGACCAAGACCAGCTGCTCTTGCAGGGTTTCTTTCGGTATGGTGGACAGATTTGATGCCAGACCTGATAAAATCATGCTGGTCGCAAAGAGTTCCTGGCTGACCGTATCATGCAGGTCACGGGCAATTCGCTTGCGCTCCCCCTCGACAATTGCTTCCCGTTTGACTAGGTCCTGGTTGTCAATCAATTGGACCTGCCTGGTCAAACTGCGCATTTTCTCAGATAGGTGTAGGAGCAGTTGGTCCTCGTCGCTATCAACCCTAATGGGCTGGTGATTGCTGATTTGCTTAATCTTCATTCTCATGGTCTGCGTGGATAGGAAACTGACCGTCTGAACTAAGATAGATAGAAAGATTGTCAAGAGTATCAGGAGCGAAATCAAGGTCACATAGAGCTGGTCATTGGCCGTCCAAAAGGACATGTCAAATAAGGAATAGCCCAACAAGGGAAGGACTGAGGCAAGGATGACGATAACAATCAGCCCGGCATACCAAATGAGAAAAAATAGCGTTCCTTTCTTCATCATACCCGCACGACCTCCACATCGCCATAGAGGCTATTGATGACAACCTTGACCCGCTTATTGGCAGAAGAATAGTCAGGGGTCGCAATCGAAAAACTCTCATTTCGCAAATCCCAATGTGCATCGCCTAAAAAATAGACACGTCCATACAGACTAGAGGCAGACAGGGATAGCTCGACATCAATAGGAATGATAATTTTAGTCTTACCAAAAGTCTTACGGATAACAACCACATTATCCCGACCAATTAGAACCGTCTGATCCAGGTCAACAACGTCATTGCCAAACAGGCGGATAATATTGATATCCTCAAAACCATACTGGTCCTGGGAATGATCTTTATGACCAAACCACTGGGACTTTTGATGCTGGGATTGAATATGCTGGTCCCCCAGAACTATCTGGGAATACTGGTACTGCTTCTCATAGCGTGAAAAGAAATTAACCAAAATATAGACCACCATCAGCAAAACACCGATAATGAAATAAATATTGAGGAAAAAGACTAAAAATATGAGAGAAAGGGCCGTTGTTAGTAGGGCATTAAGCCCCTTTCTGCCTGTGATATACCAGAATAGAATTAGTATCACTGCGATTAGGAGAAGAGTCCGTGCCGTCTCACTGGCTAGGGTATCAAAAAAGGCCAGCGTAAACAAAATACTCTCTATCAGTATAAAAAATTGGATTTTTTTCATGTAAGGATCCTCTCCCAATATTCTAACAGATTTTAGCAGGATTTGTCTCCTACCCGGGTAGGAATTTTAAGAAAAAAGAGAGGACAATGCCCCTCTTAGTCTGAATTATTTGATGAAGACGTACTAGTCGTCGTTGATTCTTCTGTCGAGCTAGTGCTGCTACTGCTGGACTCTGGTGTCACAGTAGGAATGGATACATAAATTGTGACAGAGTCAGTAATAGGTTGACCTGGCAGAGGACTTTGTCCTACGACCAGATTTCGCTCACTAGTCGAATAACTCGAATCTTCCACGCGCTCAATACTTTTAATTCCCAAAGCTTCCAGCTGTTTTCTAGCATCTGAGTAGGAAGTCGTCAAGATACCAAAATCTGGCATGAGTGGTCGTTGACCTTTTGAAACAATGAGAACCAGGCTAGAACCCTTAGAAACACTGGTATTGGCTGCAGGGTCTGTTCCGATTACCTGACCAGCTTCTAAGTAGTCGCTGTATTCTTCCTTGGTCGAAGAAACCTTCAAACCGACAGCTTCTAGGGCATGGGTAGCATCATTCACACTACGTCCAGATACATCCGGTACATCAACTGGCTCAGCCCCTCTGGAAACAACCAAGACAACGGTTGAACCTTTTGGCTGACTGGTCTCCCATTCTGGCTTAGTCCGAATCACCCGGCCCTGTTTAACCTTCTCGCTATACTCTTCTTCCACTTCCACTTTGAAGCCAAGAGCCTCTAGTTTTTCCTGGGCTTTTGCCAATTCATCACCAGACAAATCAGGAATGTTGACACCTTCTTCCATGGCAATGACAATATTGACACGGGAACCTTCTTTGCGCTTGGAATTAGCAGCAGGTGTTGTCCGAATAACTTGACCTTCTGCGACTTCCGTCGAAGCTTCATTGGTCACCGTACCCACGCGCAATCCGGCTGTCTCAATCTCCTCCGTCGCAACTTCCAAGGTTTGCCCCACAACATTCGGCACTGTCACTGTGGCTGGAGTGTTAAAAAGAATGGCGAAGAAGGCCGCCAAGAGAAGGCCAATAGCAATCATCAACACCTTATAGCGGGTACGAATCCTCTTTTTTGCCTTGGGCTTCTTGGCTGATGACGTCGGCTTAGTTTTTGGAGCAACTGCTACTGGAGCTGGTGAAGACTCCACTGGTGTATCTACTTTTTTCTCTGAAGCAACCTGGGATAATTTAGGCAGGGTTTTTGAATCCACCTTGTTTTCATCCAACACCACCCGCTGCTCATTGCGGCGATTGTAGGACAAGGCTGAAGCCATATCCGTGTACATTTCCGCAATGGACTTGTAGCGGTCTGTCAATTTCTTGGCTGTTGCTTTTAAGACAACATTTTCCAGAGCCTGCGGTACGTTTGGATTGGCCTCGCGAACAGATGGCATGGGCTTTTGAAAATGCTGGAGAGCAATGGTTACAGCGCTATCGCCATCAAAAGGAATTCGTCCTGTCAACATCTCAAAGAGAATGACCCCCATGGCATAAATATCACTTTGCACTGTAGCCTTGGACCCCCGCGCCTGTTCTGGCGAGAGATAGTGAACCGAGCCCAACATCGAATTTGTCTGGGTCAAACTGGTCTCTGCAAAGGCAACCGCAATCCCGAAATCCGTTACCTTGGCCACGCCATCTTGCGTTAGAAGGACGTTCTGAGGTTTCAAATCCCTATGGATAATACCGCGGGTGTGGGCCATACGGATAGCCAGCAAGATTTGCCCCATGATACGGACCGCATCATCATTATCCAAGGGTGAATTTTCCTGGATATAGCGCTTCAAGTCCAGGCCATTAACATATTCCATGGCCAGGTATTGCTGACCATCTTCCTCACCAATATCCGTAATCCGTACGATATTTGGGTGATTGAGATCAGCCATGGCTCTGGCTTCACGCTGAAAACGTTGAACAGCAATTTGATCTGTCTGGTAATTGGTCCGGAGAACTTTTACAGCAACCTCCTCACCATCCAAAATCAGATCCTTTGCCAGGTAGACATCAGCCATTCCTCCTCGGCCTATCTGCCGAATGACCCGATACCGACCGGCAAAAATCTTACCGATTTGGATCATTAGTTAGCCTCCTCCGTGATATGAAGGATGGCAACCGTGATATTGTCCAAACCGCCAGCATTATTAGCGAAACGAACCAGGGTCTCTGCCTTGCTTTCCAACGAAACATCACTCAAGAGGATATCGCGAATATCCTCTGTCGAGACCATATTGGTCAAGCCATCACTGTTGATTAACACGTAATCCCCAACTTCCAAGGTCTTCAAGGCAATATCTGGTTCAACCGGGTCCGCCTGACCAATGGACTGGGTCACAATATTCTTCTGAGGATGGTTCTGCGCCTCTTCTTCTGTCAATTGACCCGCTCGCATAAGAGCTCCAACCAAGGAATGGTCACTGGTCAAGCGTTCATATTCTTCATTATGAACGATACCGATTCTAGAGTCCCCGATATGGGCATAAATCATCTGATTGTCAATAACCACAACCGCTTCTAAGGTTGTTCCCATGCCCTTGTATTCTTCGGTCTGACCCAATTGATAAATCTTTTGATTTTCCTGCTCAATGATGTCAACCATCCATTCACGGACTTCGTTGAGGGTCATAATTTGAGTATCTACCCAGGCAGCACCAAGGTCTGTGGCTGTCATTTCACTAGCAATATGGCCTGCGCGATGACCTCCTAGTCCATCTGCTAGAATAATCAAATCAATTCCTGCTCGGTTGACATAACGATTGACATAATCCTGGTTATTTGATCGTTTTTGTCCAACATCTGTAAGTAATGCAATTTCCATAAGTTTCTTGTTGCTAAGCAACAGCCTCCTTTTCTAGAATCGTCTTCTCAGCTGACCAATGAAAAAGCCATCTGTCTGAAAAAGTTCAGGGGTAATCAGTATCATTCCATCTGTCACAATTGATGATTCTGGATGTGTTAATGCAACTTGTTCAAAATCAGGATGACTGTCTAAAAATTCTCGAAGAACTTCCTGATTTTCTTTTGCAATAATGGTACATGTGCTATAGGTTATTATACCACCTTTTTTAATGGTTTGGCAAACGCTGTCCAGTATCTGCAGCTGTATTTTTTTCAATGCTTCAAAATCCTGACCAGCCTTATTATAGCGAATGTCTGGCTTACGACGGATAAGCCCGATGCCGGAGCAGGGAGCATCCACCAAAATCTTGTCAAAACTATCTGGACCAAAGACTTCATGCACCCGACTGGCATCCAATTTTTGAGTTTCAATCTTATCGGAAAGGCCCAGGCGGTCCGCATTTTCCTGGATAAGAGCCAGCTTGTGGTCATATAAATCCAAGGCCACCACTTTCCCACTATCCAGGTAAGACGCCATGTGGCAGGTCTTACCACCAGGTGCCGCACAAGCATCCAGTACGACTTCATGGCCCTCAAGTTGCAAGGTCGGAGCCACCAGCTGGCTGGTCTCGTCCTGAATGGTCAAAAGACCGGACTTGAAAGCCTCCGTCCCAGCAAAATGTCCATGGGACTTGACTAGGCCAACAGGAGACAAGTGCGACCGCTCCGCTCCCAATGCTGCCTGCAAATCATCCAGACAGCTAGTATCTGTTACACGGACACTAGCCTTATTACGCTGGTGCAGGCTGGCAAAAATCTTCTCCGCCCTCTCATCACCATATTCCGCAACCAAGGTCTGAACCAGCCAGACTGGGACAGAATATTGAACTGACAAACGCTTGTTCTTCCGCTTAATACTAGCTGGGTCAGGCAGGTCCACCTGGCTGATTTTCCGCAAGATGGCATTGACAAATTTGTCCGTTCCCTTGCTACGCTTGGCTAACTCTACCGCCTCATTGACCACGGCATGGACAGGCAATTTGTCCAAGTAAAGCAGCTGGTACAAGCTCAGCATGAGCAAGTAATAGACCCAGCTGTCCAGCTTGTCCCGGTCATCGATAAAGTGGGCCAGATACCATTCCAGCGTAATTTTTCGTGACACCGTACCATAGATCAATTCCGTAGCCAGCCCCTTGTCCTGGGCTGACAGGTTGGTTCCTTCCAAGGCCTTGTTGAGGGCGATATTGGAGTAGGCTCCCTGTTCAAAGACCTCTGTCAAGACCGCCAGAGCCAGTCCACGCGCTGTTTGCTTATTGTTCACCAAAGACATCTCCTACCTCAATCTCACGGCCAGCCCCATTCAAAAAGTCCGTAATCGTCATCTTAGGCTTGCCCGCTGGCTGAACGGTTTTTAGGGAAATAGCAGAGCTGCCACAGGCGATGACCAGTGTTTTCTTAGTCTTTTCAATGACCTGACCTGGTCTGCCAGACCCTTCCACTTCCAAAGCCTCCTGAATTTTAAAGCGCCCTCCCTGCCAATAGGTATGGGCAACCGGCCAAGGATACATACCACGAATCTGATTAAAAATCTGGCGGGCAGACTTGGCCCAGTCCAAAACTTCCTCCTCAGGCTGAATATTGGGCGAGAAGGTCACCTGTTCAGGGTCTTGTGCCACCGGCTTGATGTCGCCAGCCATATAACCCGGTAAGGTTTTCAAGAGCAGGTCACGACCGACCACCGCTAGTTTTTCAAAAAGGGTGCCGACATTATCTGTCTCTTCAATGGCAATGCTGTCGCTTGAAATCATATCGCCCGCATCCATTTCCTTGACCATTTCCATAATAGTCACTCCGACTCGCTCATCTCCGTTGATAAGGGCATAATGAATGGGCGCGCCACCGCGGTACTTGGGCAAGAGCGAGGCGTGGACATTGACCGCAAAGTCAACAGAGGCCAGCAGCTTGGTCGGTAAAAATTGACCAAAGGCCGCTGTCACAATTCCGTCCGCTCCCAATTCCATAATGTCCGCCATTTCCTGGCTGCCTGATAATTTTTCCGGCTGGTAAACAGGCAAGTCGTACTCCAAGGCCACCTGCTTGACCGGTGTCATTTGGATGGTTTTCTTGCGCCCAACCGCTCGGTCAGGCTGGGTCACCACCGCCAAAACCTCATAGGAGCCCTCTGCCAAAATACCTTTCAAAACAGTCGCTGAAAACTCAGGCGTTCCCATAAAAATCAATTTTGTCATCTCTGCTCCTTCATCCTCTATTTAGTATCCCTTAATTATACCATTTTTATGGATAATTGCCTTAACTGGGACTTGAAATCTAGATAGCAAAAAGGCTGGACACACCTGTCCAACCTCATATATTGTAACTCAAGAACGGATACTGTCGATGTTCAAAGAGTATCACATCATATTTTGCGGTTCATTATCAATCACCAAGCGCAAGTCCTGGTTGTCCCGCTCCTGGGTCCAGTCCAAAATCCGATTGAGGACCTGCTCCAGCTGCTCCTCCCGCCGGTACTTGAGAATGATTTGATAATGGTAAAGATTATGGGTACGGGCGATAGGCTTGGGCGTCGGCCCCAAAATCTGAATCTGCTCCGTCAAGTTCTCCCGCAAGAGCTGCACCGTCTCATAGGCCTTTTTGATGACAAGATCCTCCGACTTATGAGAAAAGGTCAAGCCCACCGTGAAATAGTAAGGCGGATAGCCCAGACTTTTCCGAATGCCCATCTCATACTGATAGAAGCCCTCGTAGTCCTGGTTCTTGGCAAAGGCAATGGCATAATGATTGGGATTATAGGTCTGGATAATGACCTCCCCCTCCTTGTCTGCCCGACCTGCTCGACCAGCCACCTGGGTCAATAATTGGAAGGTCCGCTCGGATGACCTGAAGTCTGGCAAATTCAGCGCCGTATCCGCATTGAGCACCCCTACCAAGGTCACATTTGGAAAGTCCAGTCCCTTGGCAATCATCTGGGTCCCCAGCAAGATATCTGCCTCCTGTCGACCAAATTTCTCCAAAAGGGCCTCATGGGCACCTTTTTTCTTGGTCGTGTCCACATCCATCCGAAGGATACGAGCATTCGGCAGCAATTCCTGCAACTCATCATAGGCCTTCTGGGTCCCCGTACCGTAGTAACGAATGGCCCGACTCTGACAGTTAGGACAGACCTGGGGAATGGGCTTTTGAAAATTGCAATAGTGGCAATTCATAGACCGGCTGTCCATGTGCAGGGTCAAAGAAATATCACAGTTTGGACACTGGTCCACCGTCCCACAATCCCGACACATGACAAAGGAAGAATAGCCACGGCGATTGAGCATGAGGACCACCTGCTCCTTACGAGCCAGCTTTTCCTGGATTTTTTCTATCAAAACCGGCGTAAAATTACTAGCCTCATGCTGGCCGATATAATCTCTGAAATCAATGACCTGGACCTCTGGTATCCTGGCCTGCGGATTGGCTCGCTGATTGAGGACCAGCCTACCGTAAAGACCGCGACTGGCACGGGCACGAGTTTCTAGGCTTGGCGTAGCCGACCCCAAAACCAGGACAGCCTGGTTGTAGTCCGCCCGCAGCTTTGCCACGTCTCTGGCATGGTAGCGAGGATTGGAGTCCTGCTTATAGGTCGCCTCATGCTCCTCATCGATGATAATGGCTCCTAGATTTTTTAAGGGAGCAAAAATCGCCGACCTGGCACCGACCACCACCTGGGCCTCCCCCCGCTCAATCTTACGCCACTCGTCGTACTTCTCCCCGTCTGACAGGCCTGAGTGCAGGATGGCCACCTGCTGGCCGAAACGCGCGATAAAACGATTGGTCATCTGGGGCGTCAGCGAAATCTCCGGCACCAGCATGATAGCCGTCTTACCCATCTTGAGGACCTGGTCAATGACCTGCAGATAGACCTCTGTCTTGCCAGAGCCTGTCACCCCCTGCAGCAGATAGGTCTGGCTCTCCTGGCCGACCTTGGACAGGATTTCCTTGACCGCTATGGCCTGCTCTGGATTGAGGGAAAGCGCCTGGCTGACCCCTACCTTATCAAAGAGAGCTTGGGTCCGCGAGACCTCCTCCTCCCAGACTTCTATATAGGCATTTTCTTGGAAATAGCGGAGCGTATCAGCTGAAAAGTCCTTTTTCAAGCTGGCTAGAGGCTGTTCATCAGAATGTTCCAGTAAGTAGGCCTTCAAAGCCAGCCGTTTCTTGGCACGGGCGGGTATCTCTGCTTGCATGAGCTGGTCCCGATTTACCCGGTACCATTTTTCAGTCTTGATTTGCTTTTTGTCCTTGGCCACATAGTCTACCAAGATTTTGCCTGCCTGGGCAAGCCGCATGATGCGGGCCTGCTCAGACACATCCAGGTCTGAAAAACGGACCTGGTCCCTACCGCCAAACAGGCTTTCCTGCTCTGCTATTTCCAAACCAAGCCCAGGACGGAGAATTTTGTCATAGGTCGAGTTGAGGAGGCTGGGTAGCATGGCCTTGAGCAGGGTGATTTTGTAGGCGAATACCGTTTTGCGCATCTGGTCTGCCAGCCAAAATTGCTCCTGGTTGAGGACTGGCGAATAGTCCAGCACTTCCACAATGGGCTTGATGTCCTGGGTCCCCTCTGGCAATTCCTCAGTCAAGCCGACCACGATGCCCTGAATCAGCCGATTACCCTTTCCAAAGGGCACATGGACTCGGATACCAGGTACAATTCCCGCCTCAAATTCTTCAGACACTAGATAGGTATAGGCTTGGTCCGTCTGCATGAGCGGCACGTCTACGATAATCTGTGCGTACATAGGTCCTCCTTTCGTGATGGTTTGGATAGGTTTTACTCTCTTATCAATGGTTCAATAAATACTTCAAAAGACTGTCAAATGGAAAAGAAACCCGGATGGTCCCCCAGCCGAGTTTTGAATTTAGATTTTCTCGCCGTCTTCTTTTTCTTTGGCGATTTGTTCTTTGATTTTGCGCTCTTCTTCTTCAGCCAAGCGTTTTGCTTCTTCAGCCTTGCGACGAACAGCCTCACGTTTCGCTTCTGGGTCTGGATGGATGACCACATTGCCTGCCTCGATTTCTTCCAAGGCACGGAGGGTTGATTTTACAGAAGTAAATTCTTGCGTTGGCTTAGCGCCTGCCTCCAATTCGTGAGCACGCTTAGCCTCTAAAATAACCAATGAATACTTAGATGGTACCTTATCCAGCAAGGTATCAATAGACGGTTTTAACATCATAGGACTTATTCTCTTTTCTAACTTAAATATTTTTAATCATGTCGTTGTACTTGCCAATCACACGGTCCACACGGAAATGTTCCGCCTCAATCACGCGCTTGACCAATTCCGCTGCCTTTGGCACCTCATCATTGACAATGGCATAGTCATACTCACGCATGAGAGCAATCTCTTCCTTGGCACGCTCAATCCGCTGGACAATAACCTCTTCCGAGTCTGTCCCACGACCGACCAAACGGTCTTTGAGCTCTTCCAAATCTGGCGGAGTTAGGAAAATAAAAACTGCATCTGGCACTTTTTTCTTGACCTGGAGGGCACCCTGAACCTCAATCTCAAGAAAGACATCGATTCCCTTGTCCAGGGTTTCATTGACATAGGTCAAGGGTGTACCGTAGTAGTTGCCAACATACTCAGCGTATTCCAGCATTTGTCCCTGACGAATCAACTCCTCAAACTCCTCTCGGCTCCGGAAATGATAATCAACCCCGTCCACCTCACCTGGACGCTGAGCCCGGGTCGTCATAGACACCGAATACTCAAATTTATTACCTGGATGGCTAAAAATTTCCTGCCGAACTGTTCCTTTCCCTACACCAGAAGGACCGGAAAATACGATGAGTAAGCCTCTTTCCTGCATGTTATCTCCTTTAAATCTTTCATTCTAGTGTAGCAAAATTCTCAGCAAATATCAACTGATTTTAAATCTGGAAACCAGATTTTTCCGGCTCTTGAAGAACAACAAAAAGAGCCGAAGCTCCTTCTGTCTTATTTTGCAATGTCAGTTGCTCGTGTTTCACGGATGACCGTAATCTTGATATTTCCTGGATAATCCAGATTATTTTCAATTTTCTCACGGACATCATGAGCCAGAATCGTAATCTTATCATCACTGATTCTATTTGGATGAACGATAATCCGAATCTCACGACCTGCCTGGATAGCATAAGCCTGCTTGATGCCGTCAAAGCTATTAGCAATTTCTTCCAGGTCTTGGAGACGCTTGATATAGGCCTCCATCGATTCACGACGTGAACCTGGACGAGCTGCACTCAAGGCATCCGCTGCTGCAACAATCACAGCAATAGTGCTAGTTGCTTCCACATCACCGTGGTGGCTGGCAACCGTATTGACAACCACTGGATTTTCCTTGTATTTCTTGGTCAATTCTGTACCAATCTCAACGTGGCTACCGTCCACCTCGCGGTCAATCGCCTTACCGACGTCATGCAAGAATCCAGCACGGCGGGCCAAATTAACATTCTCACCCAACTCTGCAGCCAAAATACCTGACAACTTGGCCACCTCAATCGAGTGACGGAGCACATTCTGACCGTAGGAGGTACGGAAATGCAGACGTCCCATAATCTTAATCAAGTCAGGATGCAGGTTAGGAGCGCCTACTTCATAGGCAGCCGCTTCACCATATTCACGGATGCGGTTATCCATCTCAACACGGTATTTCTCCACCAACTCCTCGATACGAGCCGGGTGGATACGACCGTCCTGAAGCAGGGTCTCCATGGTCATCCGCGCGATTTCCCGGCGAATCGGGTCAAAACCGGAAAGGACAACTACCTCAGGCGTATCATCAATGATAACGTCAATCCCTGTCAAGCTTTCAAAGGTGCGGATGTTGCGACCTTCGCGACCGATAATTCGGCCCTTCATGGCATCATCCGGCAGATGAACCGAGGTAATAGTTTGTTCCGCAACATATTCACCCGAAATTCGCTGCATGGCCTGCGCTAGAAGGTCTTTGGCCATCTTATCAGACCGCTCTTTGACCTCTCGCTCAGCCTCCTTGATACGGGTTGCAATCTCGTGGGTCAATTTATCACGAGTCGCTGCAAGAATCTGCTCTTTGGCTTCTTCCTGGCTCAGCGAAGCAACGCGTTCCAACTCAAGAGCTTTCTGCTCTTCTAATTTCGCGACTTCTTGCTCACGCTCATCAATATGTTTAGTTTTATCTGTCAGGCTTTGTTCTTTTTGCTCCAAAGCCTTCTCTTTGTTTGTTAAATTATCATCTTTACGATCTAAGCTACTAGCACGTTCAGTCAATCGTGACTCAATTTGCTTTAATTCTTGTCGTTCTGACTTAAATTCATTTGCTACTTCTTCTCGATATTTACGAGCCTCTTCCTTGGCCTCCAAGAGTAATTCTTTTTTCAAGGTTTGGCGATCACGCTCAGCTGTTTTTAAAATAGCTTCAGCTTGATCTTCCGCACGACCACGAACATTACTTGCTTCTTGTTCAGCATTCAAAAGTGTCAATTCTGCAGTTTCTTTTGCAGCTTTCATCTTCAAAGAAATGGCAAAGTAACCAATTACTAAACCAATGAGAGCAGAAATCAAGGTCACTACAAGTGTAATGATATCCATCTTCCTACCTCTTTCAATTTTATTTTGCATTACACAAAATCTGAATCTATTTTACCATAATTTAAACGATTTCACAATTGCAAATTGACAAATATGGTATAATGTTTTCATCAACCCAAATGGAGGAAATTATGACCAAAGAAGTTATTGTAGAAAGTTTTGAACTGGACCACACTATCGTCAAAGCCCCGTATATCCGCTTGATTTCTGAGGAGATTGGACCAAAGGGTGATGTCATCACCAACTTTGATATTCGCCTCATCCAACCCAATGAAAATGCCATGGATACAGCGGGGTTGCACACCATTGAACACCTGCTGGCTAAGCTGATTCGCCAACGGATTGACGGACTCATCGACTGCTCACCTTTCGGTTGCCGAACCGGTTTTCACATGATTATGTGGGGCAAGCAAGATTCTGTCCAAATCGCTGAAGTCATTAAATCTAGTTTGGAAGAAATCGCAGACGGCATTAGCTGGGAAGATGTTCCTGGGACAACCATCGAGTCTTGTGGTAACTACAAGGACCACAGCCTCCATTCTGCCAAAGA
Source organism: Streptococcus sp. A25 (assembly GCF_043674095.1). Taxonomy (NCBI): domain Bacteria; kingdom Bacillati; phylum Bacillota; class Bacilli; order Lactobacillales; family Streptococcaceae; genus Streptococcus; species Streptococcus sp. A25. The sequence goes on along the minus strand of NZ_JBIMJO010000013.1, from coordinate 10,706 downwards.
ATGGGCCAAACTAATCCTTTCTCAGGGCATTTCGACAGATGCCTTTGAACGAAAACCCATTTAAGGAGCTTGGTCTGAAGAAAATCTTTCTTACTGGTCTGGCACTGGCTAGCCTGATGATGCTGTCAGCTTGCGGTAACAAGACAGTTTTTGACACCAACTACACCTTCAATTACGCCCAGGTCAAACTTCCCGATGGAAGCGTCAAGACTGGTAAGGTCAAAGAGTGGACTGATTACAGCGATGGCGACCAATTGCAAATTCGCTTTGAAGACGGAACGACCTATCTCGTCCATTCCAGCCAGGCAGTTTTGTCTGTAGATGAAATTGAAACCACACCATAACATCAAAAAAGCGGTCTCCCGCTTTTTTCTTATATTCCTAATAATCTAAGGCATCCGCATTTCCACGCGCATTTCCGACAAAGTAACCGGTCTTAGCATTGATAGAAAAGAGATAGGTACCATCTGGTTTAAACATATTGTAGTAGCCATTACCATTGATGATATTGACCTTCTCCAAGATATACTGATTACCTGTGATATAGCCACGTTTTTGAGATGTTTCGACAATTTTTTCCAAAATACCTGGGTTAAAGGTCCAAGCAGGATTGTTAACGTCATCAATCATGGCTTGGTTATAAGGCACGCGGCTCAAGTGACGTTGCAAGGTCACACCAGGAGGAACTGGAATCCCGAATTGGGATGCTGCATTTTGCACTTCGGCAGGACTTGTTGACGCGCTGGCAAGCGCTGATGCTGCACTTGATTCTGCGGGAGCTGGTGCTGGAGTTCCAGCCTGGGCAGCTGGCGCTGCTTGTTCAGCCGGTGCAACCGCTCCAGCAACAGCCTGTTGGTTTTCCTCTTGTGATCGAGCAAAGTTAACAGCTGAAGTGATCGTCGCATCAACACCGCTGATTCCAGTCGCAACCGCTTCTAGAGTTGCTCCAGCCTTAACAGTCGCCGTGGTATCCAATTCGCCATCAACAAGAATCGGCTTATCAAATTGTTCATTGATGCCGTTGACAGCTGCGATAGCTTTTTCTAATTTATCATAGTTGGCCTTGGCTTCCTTATAAGCATCACTGTCTGGATCAATCTTGTCCAAGAGTGCCTTTAATTCCTCTAATTTACCAAATTCTGAATTCTTCAATTTAGACAAGCTCGAATCCGTAAAGAAGCTCTCGTACAGCTTGGTAAAGTCTGTAAACTCGGATGGAGTTGAGCTTGATGAGGTTGTACTAGAAGACTGTTTGGTCGAACTTGATGACGAAGTGCTAGAAGCTGTCTGACCTGCATTATTTTGGTTCATCCAGAAAAAGAGGGAAGCCAAAATAGCAATCAATGCCGCCAAGAGGGTTCCAAAAATCCAGAATCCTTTTTTCTTGGGCTTTTCTTCGGATCCATCTGTCAAATCAAAATAAGCGACTTCTTCTGCAGGAGTTTTTAGAGGCTCAACAACAGGGCTTGACTCAACTGGCTTCGGTTCTTCTTGTGAATGTGCTGCCACAGCTGCAGCTGCCGTTTCCAACTCATCCGAAGTCAAGCTAGCTGATTCAACCACCGGAATAACAGTCGAATCCTTGATGACAGGGATTGTTCTTGTCTCAAATTTTTGAGATTCAATCTCATCTCGGTGTTGCTTGATGTAGCGGTCTAAAAGGCCATCCGTATCGGTAATGCCAGCCTCAATTTCCTGCTGTTTTTGTACTGCCTGACCGATGGTCATATCTTTTGCTGCTTCAAAGTCCAGAATCTGCTCGTCCTTAACTGGCTCTGCTTGTGCCTTCTCATGTTTCTTTGACATATCTACCTCACTTTATTTTATGAACGTTTTACTCGTTGACCAAAGAATTGATACAAGTCAACCTTCAGCGTACCATTGTATAATTTCCGTTTTTTATCTGCTTGTTTTCCAAACCGCTGCTCAAATTGCTCGTCGCTGGTCAAGATAAATTTAGACCATGTTTTTAAAGGCTCAAAGGTTTGCCCCATTTCTTGGTAGAGCTTGATAATGGCCTCATCATCCAACAAACGCTCACCGTAAGGTGGGTTTGAAATAATAACACCATTTATCTTGTCTGTATGCAAGTCCTGCAGGCGCATTTGCTTAAAGACAATATCTTGGTCTACTTCGGCCGCAAAGGCATTTTTCTTGGCCATTTCAACCATACGGGCATCGATGTCTGAACCGGAAATGTCCAAGACTAGGTCAGATTTAACCGCTGCCTGCGCATTTTTGCGAGCTTGTGCAACCAGCTCCTCATCAACCCAAGGCCATTCTTCAAAGGCAAAACTGCGTTTGAGCCCCGGAGCCATATTCTTAGCCAACATGGCCGCCTCAATACAGAAAGTGCCCGAACCACAAGTCGGATCAATCAAAGGCTTGTCTGGGTACCAGTTAGACAGCTGTAAAATGGCTGCCGCCATATTTTCCTTAATGGGCGCGCCACCTTTTTCAACGCGGTAGCCACGTTTGAAGAGGCTGGAACCCGTCGTGTCAATCAATACCGTGGCCACATCTTTCAGGATGGAGACTTCAATCTTAAACTCTGCCCCAACTTCCTGCAAGGGAACGCCTTCTGGACGCGAAAAATGCTTTTGCAACTTTTTCACGACAGCCTTTTTAGAAATGGCCTGTACACTCGGCTCATTGTGGAGCTTGGATTTGACACATTTGGCTTTTGAAATAGGAAATTTACTGCCCAAGGGTAGATAGTTTTCCCAGTCCAAGGCAAAGACCCCCTGGAAGAGTTCCTCAAAGGTGCGTGCGGGAAAACTCCCCACGATAATTTTAATCCGGTCTGCCGAACGCAACCAAAGGTTGGTTTCAATGATAGATTTGACATCACCTTGGAAACGCACGCGCCCATTTTCAACCTGACAGTCGTAGCCCAGTTCTCGAATTTCACGACCAACGACCGCCTCTAAACCAGCCGCCGCTGTCGCAATCAATTCAAATTGTTTTTTCATCTTTTTCCTCTATAATAAAAGCTAGCAAAGCTAGCCACCTATTATGTAATTTTCTATAAGCCATGTTTTGTTCCAGTGGTACTAGGTCCTACCACCTTCGATAATCATCTGTCTACCGCTTACGCAGTCAGGATTTCTGTTCTACTCTGGGAGTACCGTTCCATCCATCCCATGCCCCGACCAAAGTTTGGGTTGCTAGCTTGAGGGGTTTACCGCGTTCCATTTTTTACGTTTCCATAAAAACTTCGTCACTGTGGCACTTTCAGGCCTACTCTGGCATATCCAAGGACGTAGCCATTTTAACCGCCGTAACGTCAAAGACGTCCCTAGGCTTATTGGTTCGCCTAGCACAAACACTACCAGCATTGCAGCTGGTGCTAGCATGGACTTTCCTCATGGTAGATTACTACCACGCGATTATCCGAAAATTACACATGTCTATCTACTACTCTTGGGCAATCTGTTTACCAAAGACTTCTTTCTCCAGACGATTGATGCGACGGAGAATATCAAAGTTTGTGGCTGAACTCATCCGCTCTGCACGGAAAGCTTCTGGCTCCTCTGCAACAGGGGCTGGTTGACGAGAAGCATTTGCCAGCTGGGCTTTAAGCCTAGCGATCTCGCCCTTCAATTCCTTTACAATGGCTTCATAGGCATCGTAATCCTTCATGATTTCATCAAGAAAATCATTGACCTCGTCTTGATCATAACCACGAAAACCAATCTTAAAATCCTGCTCAAAAATATCCTTTGTCGTCAACTTAATACTCGCCATCTGTCTCATCCTTTTCTTTAAACATCACTACTTCTATTATATTAAAAAAAATAAGGAAAAATCAAGCCAAATCACTCAGAATTAGAAAAATTTTCCGCTACTTCATTTAAATCATCAAAACTCAGTACCTTAACAGTATAATCTTCTTTGTTTACGATTGAAGTATAGAGATATTTCAAGTTTGTTTCATTTTCAGGATCATAGAATAAATAGGCTCCCTCCGTATGGTCCAACAAGAACTGGTTAATCAGCTTAAATTGCCCAGGATTTTCATAGCGAACATAGAGGTATTTAACAAAATCCACCTGCTTAAATCGGGCTAGCTTGACTTGGTTAGCTTCGTTCCAATTCTCTCCATGGCTTTCAAAGGAAAAAATGGTAGCCATCTGAAAGTCATAGCCTTCCTGCCTCAAATCCAACAAAACTTCCAAACACCAATACTCAAAGCCCAGATTTCCAGTCAGAATAAACCACTCTACCCCATCATTTTCTAAAAACTTGATCAGGTCTCTGCGAATAGCCTCTTTGATGATGACTAATTTTGTATCCTTATCTGAAAAAATTCCCAAATCAGTATGACGATAGCCTGTTACTAAAAAGCTCTTAATGTGCATTTCTTGTACTCTTTTCCCTAATTATGGTATAATATGCTGATATTATTTTATCAGTAAGGAGTTCTATGGTCAATTATCCTCATCAGATAAATAGGAAAATCACTAGAACAAAAAAAGATTCTGCAAAGGAAACGGTTAATTTTGCCAATCGTGGGATGTCCTTTGAAGCTGCTATCAATGAGAGCAATGCTTACTACCTTTCACATGGAATTGCGGTCATTCATAAGAAACCAACACCTGTCCAGATTGTCAAGGTAGACTACCCAAAACGAAGTCGGGCCAAAATTGTCGAAGCTTATTTCAGACAGGCCTCAACAACGGACTATTCCGGCGTTTTCAAGGGACATTACATTGACTTTGAAGCCAAGGAAACCCGTCAGAAGACCTCCATGCCCATGAAAAACTTTCATGCCCACCAGTTGGAACATATGCAGGAAGTTGTCAAGCAAGGCGGTATCTGCTTTGTCCTTCTACACTTTTCAGAATTAAAAGAATCTTACTTACTCCCGGCAAAAGAGCTGATAGATTACTATCAAGCTGTTCAGGGCAATAAATCCATGCCCTTGCACTATGTTCGCGAGCATGGCTATGCCTTTCAGTTAGGGACCCATCCCAGCGTCCCCTATCTGACCATTGTCGAAGAAAAACTATTAGGTGGTGACTCAGTTGAAAAATCCAACCCTTAAGAAAGCACTCTTGCTTATCACAAACGTCGGAATTATCGCATTCTTAACAACGGTAATTATCGGTGGTCTTGTGACCCTATTCTTTATCTTTACAGCTCCTAAACTGACAGAAGACTCTCTTACTGCGACCGTGTCGAGTAAGATTTATGACAAGGACGGGGCTCTAATTGCAGACTTGGGGGCAGAAAAACGTTCCAATGCTACTACTGCTGAAATTCCGACCGACTTGGTCAACGCTATCGTAGCCATTGAAGACCAGCGTTACTTCAACCACCGCGGTGTAGACGTCATTCGTATCGCTGGCTCCTTCCTCAATAATCTACGAGGAGGACGTCTTCAAGGGGGGTCGACACTGGATCAGCAGTTGATTAAGTTGACCTACTTCTCAACATCTGCCCAGGACCAAAATATTAAGCGGAAAATCCAAGAAGCCTGGATGGCTCTACAGTTGGAAAGACGAAATACCAAGCAGGAAATTTTGACGTACTACATCAATAAAGTGTATATGTCAAACGGAAACTATGGTATGAAGACGGCTGCCAAGACCTTCTACGGAAAAGAACTCAATCAATTGACCCTTCCTCAATTGGCTCTACTGGCAGGTATGCCCCAGGCTCCTAACCAATACGACCCCTACACTCAGCCAGAAACTGCAAAAGCACGTCGGGACTTGGTTCTAGGAGAAATGTTAGAAGAAAAATACATTACGGCTGAACAGCACGAGCAGGCAGTCCTATCACCGGTGACAGACGGTCTCCAGCCCCTGTCAAATGCACCCGCCTATCCAGCCTACATGGACAACTACCTGAAAGAGGTTATCAATGAAGTCGAAGAAAAAACCGGCTACAATCTCTTAACCACAGGTATGGAGGTCTACACCAACGTTGACTCAGCTGCCCAACAACAGCTCTGGAATATCTATAACACAGACATGTACGTGGCCTATCCAGATCCAACCTTCCAGGTAGCTTCAACTGTTATCGATGTTACCAACGGACACGTCGTTGCCCAGCTCGGCGGGCGTAATCAAAACAGTAATTCTTCATTCGGTACCAACCAAGCCGTTGAAACCAACCGCGACTTTGGTTCTACTATGAAGCCAATTACAGACTACGCACCTGCTATTGAAGAGGGTATTTATAAATCGACTGCTGACACTATATTGGATGCGCCTTATAATTATCCCGGCACTACCACTCCAGTCAATAACTGGGATAATGCTTACTTCGGCAATGTGACCCTCAAAACAGCCATCCAATCTTCTCGTAATACCACTGCCATCAAGGCACTACAGGCTGTTGGTTTTGAAAATTCATTAAAATTCTTGAACAAGCTCGGTATCGACTACCCAGAAATGTTCTATTCTAATGCTATTTCCAGCAACACAACCAATCCTGATAAAAAATACGGTGCTAGTAGTGAAAAAATGGCCGCAGCCTTTGCTGCCTTTGCTAACGGTGGTACCTACTACAAACCACAGTATGTCAACAAGATTGTCTACACCGACGGAACAACTACTGAGTTTGAACCTGAAGGCAGTCGTGCAATGAGCCCTGAAACAGCCTACATGATGGTCGATATGTTGAAGAGCGTATTGACATCTGGCCCAGGTACTAATGCTGCCATCTATGGCATTCCTCAAGCTGGTAAAACCGGTACTTCCAACTACCCAGACGATGAGATGAAGGAAATCATTGCCTCTACTCCTGGAGCAAGTTATAGTAGTATAGTTGTTCCTGACGAGAACTTCGTTGGCTTCTCTACTAAATACTCTATGGCTGTCTGGACAGGATACAGCAATCGTAAGATTCCAGTATTGGATAGTGGCATGCGTGTCGCAACCGATGTCTATCGGAATATGATGACTTATCTAAATCCTGTTGGAACTGCAGATTGGGAAATACCTGACGGTCTCTACCGTTATGGAAACAACGTCTACATAAACGGCTATACTGGTCCAGTTTATAACTACTATAGCTATAGCAGGACAACCAGTGAGACGAGCGAAGAGTCCTCAACGGAACCTACAACTAGTGAGGATACGAGTACTGAAAATTCTAGCGATGCTCAATCAACAGAAACTGGTTCCGAAACAGGCAATTCTTCTGAACAACCAACCACTCCATCTGCTGACTCACAAGGTCAGTAAGACTCAACCTTGAAAGGCAACTATCGCCTTCCAAGGTTTTTCTTTTGTTGAAAATTATGATAAGATAGGACTATGAAACCCGAAGTATTTTACAAGACCTTGGCAGACCAAGGAATTCAATTAACAGAACAGCAGAAAAACCAATTCCACCGCTACTTTGAACTCCTAGTAGAATGGAACGAAAAAATCAACCTGACAGCTATTACCCAGGAAGAGGACGTTTATCTCAAGCACTTTTATGATTCTATTGCACCAATCCTGCAGGGTCATATTCAAAATCAAGCACTCAAACTCTTGGACATCGGGGCTGGTGCAGGTTTTCCTAGCCTGCCCATGAAAATTATCTATCCTGAACTGGACGTGACCATCATTGACTCCCTCAACAAACGAATCAATTTCCTGCATCTTCTGGCTGAGGAGCTGGGCTTGGACAAGGTCCATTTCTACCATGGACGAGCAGAGGATTTTGCCCAGGACAAGAAATTCCGGGCCCAATTTGATATCGTGACCGCTCGCGCAGTAGCCCGCATGCAAATCCTATCAGAATTGACCATCCCCTATCTCAAGCTCAATGGCAAGCTGATTGCCCTCAAAGCATCCAGTGCCGAGGACGAATTGACCCAGGCCAAAAATGCTCTCAACCTCTTGTTCGCAAAGGTCTTGGAGAATCATGATTATGAGCTGCCCAATGGCGACCCGCGTACCCTAACCATTGTCGAAAAGAAAAAGGAAACCCCGAACAAGTTTCCACGCAAGGCAGGCATGCCCAATAAACGACCACTATAAGAACCGGCATTCACAGCACGGTGCCTGAGCACTTATCTACATGTACCTTACTTGTGAATATAATTTCAAAAACGAGTTTCGCTATCGAAACTCGTTTTTTCTTATCTTATGCCCAAGGGTTGTAAAACCTACCATCATTGATAAAGAATAGGCTAATCGTTACTAGAACCAGTAGAGCGATGATGGATAGGACCAGATAGTCCATTTTTTTCAGGGGCTGGTAAGTATACCAGGTCCGCTTTTTATTTTTTCCGAAACGGCGCAATTCCATGGCAGTTGAAATGGTATCAATCCGACCAAGTGAGCTGAAAATCAAAGGGATAACCAAGGCTAGATTACCCTTGATCCGGTCCATCAATTTGGCTTTCTTGGACAATTCCAGGCCACGCGCCTCTTGAGACATGCGAATGGCATAAAATTCTTCCTGAATATCTGGTATGTAGCGCATGGTCAGACTGACAGCGTAGGCAACCTTATAGGGCACCCCGATTGTATTCAAGCTGGAGGCAAATTGACTAGGGTGGGTTGTCATCAAAAAGATAATGGCCAGAGGAACTGTACAAAAGTACTTGAGCAATAAATTCAGCAAGTAAAACAATTGCTGGCTAGTCACGGAGTATTGCCCCAAACCTTTGAAAAGGACAGTCTCCGCCCCATAGAGTTCTACCCCATACTTAGGCGCAAAGACATACACCATGGTCGCATTCAGGAGGGCAAAAATGGTCGTGAAAATCAGAACGAAAGACACCTTCCTGTAATCAATGCCCGATAGCTTGAAAAGACTGAGGGAAAAGAGGGCGATGAAAATAATCAGACGCGTATCGTAGGTAATCATGGCCAAGATGGACACAATCAAGAAAAAGAGGAGCTTGCTGACAGCAGATAGTTCATAAATAAAGCCCCGTCCCTGCTGGTAGCCGATAAGTGCTTGCTGGCTCATAGCTTTCTCCTTTCTTCCTGCATGTAGTAGTTGGTCAAGGCCAGAGGGTCCACTCCCATTCTCTGAGCCAAATGGAAAATAGAGGTCTCTTTCAAATTAGCCTGGTCAATGATAGCAGCATCCGAAAGGATTTCCGCTGGGGACTGGTCCGCAATAATCTGACCATCCACCACAACAAGGGCCCGGTCCGAATAATCCAGCATCAGCTGCATATCGTGGGTAATCATGACAATGGTATGACCTTGTCGATTGAGCTCGTCTAAGAAATCCATCATCTCACGGTAATGACGCTCATCCTGCCCAGCTGTTGGCTCATCCAGCAGAATAATTTCCGGCTCCAGTACCAAAATGGAGGCAATGGTCACCCGCTTCTTCTGACCGTAGGATAGGGCTGAAATCGGCCACTTACGGAATGAATAGAGACCACAAACTTCCAGAGCCTTATGCACCCGCTTTTCGAGTTCTTCTTGACCCACTCCACGCATTCTCAAACCGAGAGCCACTTCATCAAAAATCATGGTCTGGCTGATCATCTGATTGGGATTTTGCAGGACATAGCCAATCCGCTCGGCCCGTTCTTTGACCGAATCGTCCTTGATGGATTGCCCCTGCCAGATAAAGTCTCCTTCCACATCCAGAAAACCACAGAGAGCCTTGGCTAGGGTCGATTTTCCGGCTCCATTTTTCCCGACAATAGCCAGACGTTCCCCCTTATAGAGGGTGAAATGGATGTCCTTGAGGGCCTGTTTCTGCGGATAGGAGAAGTTCAGGTTTTTAACCTCTAGCAAGCTCGGCTTGGCAAGGACCTCTTCTCGGTCTAAGAGCAAATCCACTGATTGAAGTCCTGTCAAATCAAGACCTGACAGGCTTGATAAAGAATTTGCCTGCTCCAGAGGGTAGCCCATAGCCCGTAGGGTTGCCAAATAGAGTGGCTCGCGGATGCCATTTTCCACCAAGAGCTTGGTCTGCAAGAGTTGATCCGGCTGACCGTTGAATAGGATTTGTCCCGCATTGATGAGAACGATGCGGTCCACCTGTCTATAAAGAACATCTTCCAAGCGATGCTCGATGATAATGGTGGTCGCTCCCTCCTGCTGGTGCAGGCGATCAATCAAGTCAATGGTGTCCTGTCCAGACTTGGGATCCAGATTGGCCAGTGGTTCATCAAAGAGCAAAATCGGACTTTCATCAATCAGGACACCTGCCAGACTGACCCGTTGCTTCTGTCCACCAGACAGGTCCTGGGGACGGTGGTTGAGAAGCTGGTTTAATTCCAAACGATTGGACCAATCAGCCACTTTTTGCTGCATCAGTTCTTGACTTTCCATGTCATTTTCCAAGGCAAAGGCCAAATCCTCTGCCACAGACAGACCGATAAACTGACCGTCCGTATCCTGCAAAACAGTCGATACTAGCAGGGATTTTTCATAAATAGACAGGTCAAAAGCCTCCTGACCATCTATCAAGAGCTGGCCGCTATGACTACCTTGGTAAATATTGGGAATAATGCCGTTAAGACATTGACCCAGTGTTGACTTACCAGAGCCCGAAGGTCCAACAATCAAGACTTTCTCACCTTTATATATGCTTAAGTTGATATCCCTCAATGTCGGCTCCTGCTGGGCCTTGTATTGAAAGCTAAAATCCTTGAATTCAATGAGTTTTTCCATAGTACCTATTATACCAAAAAGATGATTGAAAATCGGCCCCGCGTTGTAAAATGAAGTGCAACAAAAAAGACATGTTCGTCTGATATACTAGAATTCCCCAACTCAGTATAGAAA